>CAIQLG010000416.1 GCA_903872565.1 uncultured Lentisphaerota bacterium
CGATCTTGTTGATATTATTTTTTAACATAATTTAAACATAATAATTATATCATGGCCCTGACCCCGAATTATAGGGATGGATTGTTTAAGATTACACAGCCGACAGCCGAGGAAATGACAAAATATTAAGTAAGAATTATTTCTTAGGTGGTCCCCACTGCCAGTGTGGCTTTTCTCCTTTCTTGTAACAAATAAAAATAAGAAGAATGGTCAATACAATGATGGGTAATGCGAATATTAGGAAATTACTTCCTGAATCAGGATTGCCCAGGATGTCCTGTTCTCTGGTGATCACGAGAATTACGATGAGTGCGATATATGCAACAATAACAAGCCAGCCTTGCAATTTTACTGGTGTCCAGCCCCAGCCATAGAGCTTTGCTTTGAACCAGTGATCTTGCGGGTTGTCTTTTATGTAGTTAATATATTCTTTGATCATGTCCTTCCATTTTATCACAGAAAGTAATTTTTTTGGCTCGACGTTGTGCGCGAGGTAATAACCTTCTGGAAGACCAATAAAGAACACATTTATATCCCGAATTATAGGGATGGATTGTTCAAGATTACACAGCCGACAGAGACGGAGATGGCGGAGTATCGGTAAAATAAATTTGATTTTTTGTCAATTTTGCGATAGGGTTTCGCCAGAGCTGAATTGTTTCAGCAAGCCAAAAGCACGGCTTAGTGTGCTCACTTGAACATTGAAATAAACCAACAAACTGGAGGAATTTATCATGATTAATCTTTCAAATGGCCATGCTTTCAAATACATGGTCGCAAGCGGTGCTCTTGCCTTCGACGGCAAAGGCTGGATCTGGGAACGACCACTTGTGTGGCTCGGTCTCATCAAGCCTGAACTCTCCACTGTCGTGATTAAGTCTCTAACGCGTAACCCGCGTCCTGGAAACTTGCGATGGTGGAAACCTTTGACATGCGTTCGCCTGATTCCAGGCGGATCGGTCAACAAGGTCGGACTCACGAACCCTGGTGTCGAATGGTGGTGCCGAGAAGTCGGTCCCAAACTCGATTTCAAGAAGTTCCCGACAGCCGGATCAATTTTCGGTGATGAAAAGGAACTGGTGGAAATGGCGGAGATGCTCAATCGCTTCGATCTCGTCGCACTTGAAGTCAACGTCTCATGTCCGAATACTGGTCATGCAATTGAGCAGGCAGGGATGGTGGTGAATAGTGTGAAGGCAGTCAAACGCGCTTCACGTCATCCCGTCATCGTCAAAGTCTCAGCTGATCAGGACTATCTCGCCATTGCACGCGGACTTGTAGGAATTGCGGAAGCGATCTCCCTCAACAGCGTGCCGTGGAAGACAGTCTTCACTAACGGCGAGCAAACGCCTTTGGCTAAGCTCGAGAAACAAGTCGGTGGTGGAGGCGGCGGCGTCTCCGGCAAACCGGCACAGAAACACAACTGGGCGGCAGTCGAAGCTCTCGCCAAACAAGGATCGCTCCCTGTGATCGGTCCAAGCGTCATGGAATTCGAAGACATGGAAAAACTCAGGAGACTCGGTGCAAAAGCGATCGGCTTCGGTGCAATCCATCTGCGGACTCCGTGGAAACCCACATCGTTCATCAAAAAGGAAAACTCATGAAAGAAAACTCAGTAACAATCCCTCGGTGGTTTGACCGCCACCTCCATGTTCGCGATGGCGACATGCTCAGGATCGTCCTTCCATGCACGCTCAAACAACGTGCAACAGGGGCGATCATCATGCCAAACCTGGCAGACCCGATATCCACGATCGAGAAAGCGAAAGCCTATCGTGACCGGATTACGGCGCTGCTCGACGGATCCGACTTTGTGCCTTGCATGACGCTGTATCTGACGGATCACACTGATCCCGAAGAAGTTGTGCGCGGATTCGAAGAAGGTGTCTGGCGAGCGGTGAAGCTCTACATGGCCAATCAAAAAGGCCAGGGCGGAACTACAGGCTCGGCTCATGGCGTGAAGGATCTCCTCGGCCGCTATCCAGTGTTCGAGGCAATGGAGAAACACAAAATTCCATTACTCGGTCACTTCGAAGCAGTCGAAGAAGACGTCGATGAATTCGATCGCGAGATCGTTTCTGTTGACCGCGACCTCAAGCCCATCTTGAAGTCCTTCCCAGGACTGCCTGTGGTCTTTGAGCATCTCACGGATGGTCGTGCGGCTGATTTCGTTGCTGAAGTGGATCACAACATCCATGCCACAGTGACGGCACATCACCTCATGATCAACCGCAACGCGATGTTCTGGGGCGGGATGAATCCTGGCCACTACTGCAAGCCTGTGCCGAAGCGCGAAACGCATCGTGCAAAGGTCCGGCAGTATGTGACTTCGGGTAATCGTCGCTTTGGGGCGGGAACTGATTCCGCTCCTCACGATGAAAGTGTTAAGTCTCGTTGCTACGGCTGCGCGGCTGGCATCTTTACTGCTCTATCGGCCGTCGAGCTTTACACGATGGTCTTCGACGAAGACAACGCGTTCGAACATCTCGGTCCATTCCTTTCTGAAAACTTCCTCGCGCTTTACGGCATGAGAGTGAGTTCAGAGACGATGACGATCGAACGGCAAGGTTGGCATCTTCCGGAAAGTGTTTCGAGTCAGCTTATCGGCACGCCGACCGTCAAAGTTTTCAAAGGAGGTGCAGATCTTCCGTGGAAACTCGCTGGTTGAAATCAAAAACAAGAACCTTAACCCAGCCCTGGCATTAATTTGTCAGGGCTGATTTTTTGTTGTGTGCTTTACATTTTAATAAAATTATTATAATGTTCCGCTTAGAGTCGACTTAATCGACAAAGGCTAAAGTGCTGCCTTAAAGCATACAACTGAACATTGAAAGGAAAATACCATGAAGCCAATCATTCCATTGCCAGGGGAAGATCTCCTGGAACTTGGGAAGCGCTGCAACGCAGTGTATGTCTGTCCGAAAGTTGACTCTGAACGCAAGGGACCTCTGGTCGCCTATGCTGGAAAAGACGGCAAAGGACGAAACCTCGTCGGAGATATCTATTTCAACTTCCGGCGGATCGAAGTTCACCCGAAGGTGGTCGAGGCGTATGCCGAAGCGGCCTGGGTCAAGATTCATGAACAAGGTCTTGCGTGTGCGTTCGACACTGTCTGCGGAATTCCGCATGGCGGTCGGACGTTTGGTCAAATGCTCGCGCTCATCGGTGGCAAAAAATTCGCGTATGCGGACAAGAAGCCGAAGTCGACGGAAGCGGGTAAGAAGCAGGAATACACCTGGGATCTCTCGCAGTTTGATTTCGAGCAAGGCGAGCGGGTCGCTATCGCGGAAGACGTTTACAACAACTTCCAGAATACCGACAATACTCTCGCAGAAATCGCCGTCATTGGTGCGAACATCGTGCTTCTCGTCGGGGCGCTTAACCGCTCTCCGATCTACAGCACGTCCTACAAAGGTCTGCCGGTAATTGCTTCCATTCGTGAAGCGTATCCGGAATTCGAACAGGATGATCCTGCGGTTGCGAACGATATCGCTGCCGGCAAGCTCGAACTCGAAGTGAAAAAGAATTGGGCACGTCTCTGCGCAGCAATGCAACAGTAACTCTCAAACAAAAC
>CAIQLG010000417.1 GCA_903872565.1 uncultured Lentisphaerota bacterium
ACGTCTCTTGAGTAAAAAGGATGCGGGTGTGCAGTTCTTGCATAGAAAAATAATATTCAGATGACGTTTCCACAATTTTGCCAATTGTGGAAACTTATAGATTTGCTTGTGCGGAAGGACTTCCGCCAAGCAAATCTAGTTGACTTATTTCCGGCATTTATCATTTTATTGCTTGCATATATGCACATTATTGCATATACTATGTAAAATGCGAAACATGTCTGAGGATATGAAAATGAACTACGATGAAGCTGAAATGAAGACTGGGATTTTAAAGGCGATGGCTCATCCTGTAAGGCTGATGATCATTGACGAGCTCAGCAAAGGAGACAAATGTGTCTGCGAGTTGCACCCAATGTTCAAGCTTGACCAATCAACACTTTCCCGTCACTTGTCCCAGCTGAAAAAAGCCGGAATCATAACTGAGAAGAAAGAAGGAGCGAAAGCGATCCACCATCTTGCCACACCGTGCATTTTGAAGGTGTTCGGATGCGTCATGAATGTTGCAAGGGACGATTTAAAGAGGAAGAGGAAGACTCTCAAGATATGAACAGGGAACTGAAAATATTTTTATGCCTTGTCTCCGCATTTGCCATATTTTATTTTCTGCCTGTTGGCACCGGAAGATTTGACGGCGCAGTTCTTGAGTCTCTAAAGCTTGTGAAATGGTACGCGCGTGAACATGTCATTCTCTGTCTTGTCCCCGCATTTTTCATCGCTGGCGCGATCGGGGTATTTATCAGCCAGAACGCCGTGATGAAGTATTTCGGGCCGAAAGCGAATAAAGTGCTTTCCTATGGCGTGGCTTCCGTTTCGGGAACAATTCTTGCGGTCTGTTCCTGCACTGTTCTACCGCTCTTCGGTGGAATCTATCTGCGCGGCGCGGGGATTGGACCGGCAATTGCATTCCTATATTCTGGTCCCGCAATAAATGTCCTTGCAATTGTCCTGACCGCCAGGATTCTCGGGTTTGAGCTCGGGCTCTGGCGTGCAGTCGGCGCAATTTCATTCAGCGTGATAATCGGCGGCCTAATGCATCTGCTATTCCTTGAGGAGGAACGGAAACGCACAGAGGAGGCGCATGTTGACAATGATTTATATGTGGGCGGCGAAGAGAAAAACAGCAGGCCGCTCTGGCAGACCGCATCGTATTTCCTCGCGATGTCCGCGATTCTTGTCTTTGCAAACTGGGGAAAGCCCCTGGACAGTTCAGGACTCTGGTTCACTGTTTTCAGATATAAATGGATATTGACATCCCTCTCCGGAATTGCCTTGGCGGTAATGCTGTGGAACTTCTTCAATGTAAAGGCGTTACATGTCATAGCGTCAGTCGCGTTTGTCACGGCAATCACTTTTATTTTTCCTGGTAGTCCGATTCTGGCTTTCGCCTCTGGCGCGACTTGTCTTGTCCTTATGACTTTCGGTGGCGGCGAGGAAATGAAAAACTGGCGTGAGCAGACCTGGGGTTTTGCCAAGCAGATAACTCCTCTGCTTCTTGGCGGTGTCCTGGCGGCGGGATTTTTCCTCGGAAGTCCTGAGACGCCTGATGCCGGAATTGTTCCCGGGAAATGGATTCAGGCGCTTGTCGGAAAATCCCCGGATGTCTTCTACCAATGGGTTTCGGGAATTTCTGGACCGTCGCCGGACTGGCTTTCCTTCTTATGGCCTGTATGGACCAATTTCTTTTCTTCATTGGTCGGAGCGTTCATGTATTTTGCAACGCTTACCGAAGTGCCAATCCTCCGCGGACTTATTGACAGCGGGATGGGGCAGGGGCCCGCTCTCGCCCTTCTTCTTGCCGGACCTGCATTGTCACTTCCGAGCATGCTTGTGATCAACTCAATACTTGGCCCGAAAAAAACTATCGCTTATGTCGCACTGGTGGTGATTATGTCGACAATAACAGGGTTAATATATGGGATTGTAATTGGAAATTAGTGACTTGTGATTGGTAATTAGAAATTGGAAATTGAGAGGAAATAAATGAAACTAATTTATGAGTTGGATGTTTATATGCAGGCAGAAGAATTGTCAGATCTGATCTGGTTCACATATGACGAATGGC
>CAIQLG010000418.1 GCA_903872565.1 uncultured Lentisphaerota bacterium
GACGTCTCTTGAGTAAAAAGGATGCGGGTGTGCAGTTCTTGCATAGAAAAATAATATTCAGATGACGTTTCCACAATTTTGCCAATTGTGGAAACTTATAGATTTGCTTGTGCGGAAGGACTTCCGCCAAGCAAATCTAGGTGGAGCAAATTGGGCTTGGATGACGACAAATATTATAGTAATAACAACAATTTTAGGATTCACCCAGTTGGTCGGAATAAGGCGAACGAACTTGGGATATACGATATGAGTGGGAATGTTGATGAATGGTGCAACGACTTGCATGGGGAGTATCCATCGGGGGTTCTGACGGACCCTACAGGGGCTTCTACAGGCTCGTTCAGGGTGATCCGCAGTGGCGAGCCGGACTTCTTTGCCGAGCTATGCCGTTCAGCGACACGCAACTACAGTATTGATCCATCAAGCGGGGGCAGCAATACCGGCTTCCGGCTCGCAATTACCATCCCTTCCAATGAAAATAAATCAGCTAAAGATCAGGAGTAAATTATGTATATGAAAAATGAAATATATCTAAAAACAATATCAGGGCTGATGGCAGAAGGGAGCAACTTGTAATAGAAAATCTTTTATACGGGTATATCAAATAAAACCACGAGGTCTTGAATAGTCTTTTTTTTTACAATAAAGTGTCCAGGAAAGCATCTTATAGTAAAAAAATGTAAAAGGAGAAACGAGAATGGAAACAATGAAAACAGGTAGTTGTCCGGTGGAAATGAACGGAGAAATTCCAGTGATTAAATACGAGCAGAGATTAGTGGCATTCTTAGATATTCTAGGGTTCAAGAACATTATAAAGGATTCAGAATGTGATTGCCGCAAGCTTGAAACTATTTTTCGGCAAATGGCATCCTTGAAAGAATGTGAAGTGCCGACAAAATGGACATCGAAATTAGTTGAAATTGAAGAAAGTGCTCAGAAGAAAGGCCTGAATGGATTCGATATCACTAAAAAAACCAATTGCACATGCTTTTCTGATACAATCGTTGTTTCAATATTGGTCGAAGATAATAATATAAATGAAGTAGCATCAAGCTTAATTACTAATCTTTCATCCATAGGAGCAAAATTGCTATCAGAGGGAATTCTTCTGCGAGGGGGAATGACCATTGGAAATTTAATACATAATAACAATGGCGTAATAATGGGAACCGCTTTAATTGAGGCTTGTGAATTAGAAAAAATGGCTAAAGTTCCAAGGATTATTTTGTCAGATAAATTGATAAGGAAAATGAATTATCCCGTTATGGCAAAATCATCAAGCTATCCATATCATCAATATGTTGAGAGATTTAAGGACGGGTGTGTTGGATTTCACCAGATGACTTATTATAAAGTCGTACAATCAAGTACAGAGATGACGGATGATGAATTGTCATCTTCACTTAAAAAAATCAAGAGGGCAATTATCAATGGATTGGATAATAGCTTCGAGTCGCCTGATATTTTTTATAAATATTCATGGTTGAAGGAGGCGTATAAGTCTCTAATAATTTTAGGAACGGGATTAAAAGAAATATTTTATGAACTCAATGAAAATATACCGGGAGGCAATATCCATTATTCCTATACGGATGATTTTTATTATCCAATTGGAGCGAAAAAGAATTAAGAGAATGCCGGTCTGGAGACCGGCACTCCATAAAACAAAAGGAACGCCAGACTCCAGTCTGGCAATGAAGTAGAATCATGCCGGTCTGGAGACCGGCACTCCATAAAACAAAAGGAACGCCAGACTCCAGTCTGGCAATGAAGTAGAATCATGCCGGTCTGGAGACCGGCACTCC
>CAIQLG010000419.1 GCA_903872565.1 uncultured Lentisphaerota bacterium
GACAAAAAAGATATGCGCCATATGATCCTCAGAAAGCTTGTTCCATCCGGCCTGACAGGTTGGGAGGTATATTTGACACAGACAGACGGAGAAGGAAAAGTCAGAATTTTCAGGGATAATAAAGCAAGAACTGTTGTCCAGCCTGCCGATAATCTTGCCAATGAACTCAAGTCAAGTGATCTAAAAATGCTTGTCGAGGGAGTGCTTCCGGGAGAGGTCGAACTGCAGGCCGAATACAAATATACCAAAAATCCGGCAGTCACAGTGAAGGATATAGTTAAGATAACCGTATTTAAGGTATACTATATTAGATTATTTGACAAACATCGCATTTCAGATCGGACAACAAGAGCAACAGACGATGTCTCGAGAAAAGAAAAGAAATATGAAGATAACGGAAGGTCAGATGTCGATATTTATAACGGTAGACCTATACTCAGACTTGGAGCATGGTGCAATGAAATGGCAAAGGCAGATGTTTCTTTGGAGTGTAATTTTGAACCCAAGTCAATAGGAAGTGTTCTTTTGTGGAAAATCCTTCCAAAAGGGGATTGTAGTGTATCTGTGGGGAAAGATAGCGGTAATTTCTTTAGCGGCGAGCAAGTTGACTTGGAATTAATTCCGTCTCCAGGAATACGAGAACTGCACCCGGAAAGATATAATGACTTCAATGTCTTTGTAGGTTTTGACAAAAACGCTGATGGTATTTTGCAGGAAAATGAGGCAATCCCTCCCATATTCGGGGTGAGTTTGATAGGAAAACCAGAATATAATTACTGTTATAATGAACTTGATGGTTGGTTGTTGTATCTTGTGAAACTTGGGCTTCCTAATGCCGCCGAATTTATGAGAATATTTTTAAATATTAATACCAATCCAACCTATAACTCAAGCAAAGAGATTGTAATTCCATTCACTATGTCTGCCCAAGGAGATGGACTCGGATGCGATCCTGTTGATCTGCTCACAGGAAAAATAAATGAATATACTTGGGATAAGGACAATGATTTTTCAAAGCAAATACTTAATTCATTAAGCCTATGGAAAGACGCTATTAAGCCGACATTAGAGGCAATGGAAATTGATAAGTGGTATAAGGATAATTCCGCTGAAAATAAACACACATTTATGTTGGGAATAACAAAGGTAGTGAACTTTTCTGACACTGGTCTCAATTTATCCTCATCCATAGGACGCGCCACGGTAACTGTCAATGTCACTGTTGAAACAGAAAGGGCGATAAAACCGGTCATTACATCAATACAGGCTTCTGGTAGTGTCCCCGATCTTTATGACTATAATTCCGATGGTAGTGATGCATATATTGGTTATGCTTCAAGGGTTCAAACTTGTTTCAATCCCACATGTGGAAGAACGGCAGGAAAGATTTTCAAACCAATGATTATTTTAGAAAGGAATAAGTATGTTTATCCTAAGCCTGCCAGATATGATGATTACAAATCATTGTACAAAGGCTTCATAGAAAACTGAACTTAATTAGGGAGACTAAGATGCGTTTCGATCGTTTAGGTTTATTTTGTATATTCTTTAATTCTCTTTCAACAAAATATAATATTATTTTGCTTGCTATGCTTCTTCCATTCATTGCCCAGGCAGACAAACAGGTAAATAGTTTGAATAAAAAAGAAAGCTTAAATACATTGGATATGATAAGTAAAAATAGCAAAATCGGAGCGATATATAACCAAACATTTACAAATAAGTTGAAAGATGAGGATGAAAAAAATAAACTACAAAAAGAAATCCAAAATGCGGATATTATTCTGAATGGAATTGAAGATATCTGTATATTGTTTAAAAATAATTCTTTTTCAGAAAAAGAAATATTAATAATTTTGGATAACATTACCGAACTTGGGAATAAGGTCATATCTCCACAAAAAATCGGAAGTGGTAATGTTATTTTAAATCATGTGATTACGTCATTGAAAGTCTGTCTCATATATAATCTTTTACATAATAATGATAAATCTGTAGAAGAAATAATGAAAATCAATCCATTTGGGAAAAATATTTATGATAATCTTGACAAATTTACTGACTTGTTTGAGACTGAATACGGCTATAAATATTCGCATAAGCTAGGTTCAACATTTGAGCTTTTTATGGATGCCTTGAAACGCAATCCAGCTTTCATCAATATGATGACCAAATTCCCAGGTTCTACAGATGCTCAGTATGTGTCTAAGGCATTAATGCACATGCCATTGAAGCTTAAAACCTTTTCTGAACAGATGAAAACCGATGACAATACAGGATGGATCTTGGAATCCCTTTGTAATGCTACCCGCTTTATTTGCATTGTTGCATTGACAGACAGACAAAGTGGGATGAATACAGATATATCTGACGGAGTAATTGAAAAATATATAACAGATTATGATAGACATCTATTGGATATTTATTTGGGAAAAGATGATGTTGATATGCAGATATGTAGTGCAAGACGATATACTATTAATTTAAGTAATAAGAGTGCAATTAAAAACGATATGATAGAAGGAATATTAAGCGGATTAACTGGGAAGAAAAGCGAGAATAAAAAAGAGGATATCGAACCTAAAAAATAAAACGAAGAGTTCGGGGGAGATCGGGGTCACACCTGGGGTGTTAAAAACTTACCTTCTTCCTTCAAAATAAATCCCTGAAATAATTTTGATATTTGCTTGACAGGCTTTTTTTATAGAGTAAGTTACGATAGCATTATAATACTATCAATTATAACTAAAATAAAGGGAAAGATGAAAAAACTGAAGATGTTGGTGAGGAAACTTTTAGACATTGGTGCCATTCTTCCAGGTTCAATCAGCCGTCAGTTCAATGTCTGCGGGATGTCCGGATGCCGTTGCAAGGATAAAA
>CAIQLG010000420.1 GCA_903872565.1 uncultured Lentisphaerota bacterium
CCGTGTCCGACGATCCTTTCCATTTCGACGCTGTTACGATTCGTGAATTCCGCTTCTTGACCGACACGCCAGGAGCAACTCCCAGTGCCGAACTTCCGGTCAGCCAACCTGTACCGCTCTCCATTGAGTTGATCGCCAAAGCCGACAACCTCTGGTTCGTTGCCTATTTCCGCTGGCATACTGACAGGAACCGACTTTTCTTTGGCTCTCTGGATTGGTCTTCGGAGCCGGCTGTCATCCGCGAAATCAACAATGAAACACAACTAAGTTCCGTGCTGGAGCAAGCCGGTTTGAAATGAACCAAAAAGATGGTCGAACAAGTCGGGTGCAGGCGGCGCTTTGCAGTGCGCCTGACCCGCAATGTTCTCCGCAAGGAATAGGAATACGCTTGAAAAGCCCACAATTCCCTGTATATTAAGGGTAAAAATTGGAGGGCATTAAATGAACAATTTGTACACAGCGATAATCCACAGGGAAGAAAAGCTTTATGTTGCAGAGTGCCCTGAAGTTGGCACGGCAAGCCAAGGCTATACCATCGAAGAAGCAATAAGCAACTTGAAAGAGGCTACTGAACTTTATCTTGAGGAATTCCCGGTAAAATCAGTAGAACACCCTATCCTCACCACATTTGAGATTCCTGTCCATGCCTGAATTCCCACATTTATCCGGAACTGAGATTGTCAAGATATTCCAGAAGATGGGATTTGCTGTCGCAAGACAAAAGGGGAGTCATGTTGTCCTGCGGAAAGGGAATAGAGGCTGTGTAGTTCCGATGCACAAGGAAGTTGCGGTAGGAACATTTAGAAGTTCCATTAAACAGGCTGGGATAAATCCTGAAGAATTTATCAACGCATATCGAGTCAGATAACCAGAAAAATTTTGCCAACGCCTAGACAGGCGTGGCAAATTTTAGCCGTTCCAAAAGGTGAAAGCAAGCACTATGGGGTGCCGGCTCAGCCTAACGGTTACCAAGTATAGTTTTTCATTTTAGATAACGGAAATCCCCTCCCCCAGCTTTCCGTCTACCTTTTTGCTCCGATTTGGCGTATAAGGCTTTTTTTTCAGCACAAGGCGAATTATATTCTTTAAACTTAAAAAGCTTTGACGAAAAATGCAGAAAATTTTTTCACTGGGCAGATCTAAAATACTCTTCCTGCTTTTTGTGGCATGGTCGGCCGTTCTGATCTATCGCCTATTCGAACTTTCTGTCATTCAAAGAGAAAAATACCTCGAGGAAGGCAGAAGACTCGCCTTCAGAAAAGCTGTAATCCCAGCCTCGAGGGGAAAATTCTTCGACAGGGACGGGATCCAGCTTGCCTGGACAGAGAGATGCTATGATCTTGCCGTCAAAGGGGATAGAGGACTTCAAGGAAAGAAGAAGGAACGTATATTGCAGATGCTCGAAGAGATCATTTCGGGAGATCTCAAAATGCAGGGCAATGTCTTCGACGACGACAAGGGAGGTGTAGTTGTAAGGAACTTGTCGCCTGAAACGATGGATACGATCAGGGAAAGAATGAGCGGGATCGCCTCTTTCGTAGTTAAACCGAGACTGGAAAGAAGATATGTTGACTACAGGGAGGTCAGGGAGCTTCTTGGAAACGTACGGAAAACAGAAAACGGAGGAATGACTGGGTTCTCCGGGCTTGAAAAGGAGAATGATGCCGCGCTCTCCGGAACCGATGGCGAATATTCCGTGATGATTGACAGGAACGGGAATATAATTAGGGGAACGCTGAATCTCGAAAAAGAGATGCTTCCCGGCAAGGACATCTATCTTGAATCAAGCATCGGGGAGATCCTGGGGCAATGAAAAGTTCCATGCTGAAAATCAGAGATGGCCTGACCGACACGAAAGTGGTGGCTCCGGCCTTCGGAATACTGCTTTTCCTGTTAGGGCTATGGGGTTGCCTTACGGTTTTCAGCGCCACATCTTATGGGGAAAACCCTTTCTTCTATTCTGGAAGGCAGTTCCTTTGGCTGATGATTTCGATGTTCATCTTCTGGAAGGCCTCGCAGATCCGTTTTGACCTGTATTTCAGGAATGCCCACCTTGCCGCCTTCGTATTCTATATTCCACTTGTACTTGTACTTTTCAAGGGCGTAAGTGTCAACGGCATGAGGGGCTGGTTCGACATTGGGCTTTTCTACATTCAGCCGTCGGAGATAGCAAAACCCTTCTATGTAATGCTGCTATGCCACCTTAACGCAAACAACAGCGGCAGGAGAAGACTGGTTCTCATGTTCGGCGCACTTGTGGCCTGGCTTGTACCGATCGCGCTAGAACCTGACTGGGGAACCGCATTCATCTACATCGCCGGGTTCATCCTGGTATTCATGATCGGAGGCGGAAGAATCGCCTTCATTCTCGCGGGAATCATGGTGGTGATAATTGCAGGCTACGTGGCCATCTCCACGGAACCCTACATCATGAGGAGGATTTCCGGTTTTCTTGATCCTTCCGCCGATCCGGGCGGAGCCGGATGGCACATATTGCAGTTCAAGTATGCGATTGCACGAGGGGGAGTGGATGGCGTGGGACTCGGCAAATCATTGTGGTCTAACACGTTCCTGCCTCTGGCATACAGCGACTCCTCCTTTGCGGCGCTCGCGGAATCCGTCGGGCTCATCGGTACCTTTCCCGTGATCGCCGGCTTCATCATATTCTTTTTCTCATCATTCCATCTTTCCACCAGGGATATTGCCGAGGAAAGGAAGCTGTTCATAGTTTCAATGATCTCGATGATAGTTTTCCAGGCTTTCATCCACATCAGCGTGAACCTGGGACTTATGCCGCCGACAGGAGTTACATTGCCGCTCCTCAGCTACGGTGGGAGTTCGCTGTTTTCAACGATGATCGCGGCGGGAATGATAATCAGCGCAGCAAACACGGAAACATTCGAGACGAAAATAAAATACTTAAGAACATAAGCATGGAAATTGTAAGAAAAATAATCCTGGCAGGCGCAATCGCACTTCTGGTCTATCTGGCAATTCTACCTTTTACTGGGAAAAATCATTTTCTTGCCTGTTTCGGAGTACTCCAGGCAGTCCCCATAGGAATAGCGCTGGGACTTATCATCGCATACTACATCGCACCGCACTTTTATGAACAAATGGCGATGGGGATATTTTTCCCCTCGAAAAATGTAAGAGCGGCCCCGCCTGAACTTTCCCACATACGATCCAAGATAGTCGCCGGCAATTACAAGGAAGCGCTTTGCGATCTCGAGAGTATCATCATGAAGGATCCACGCAACATATATGTGATAACCCTTTATGCGGATCTTCTCCTCGACAACATGAAGGACTACAAAGGGACAGTTGACTTCCTGGGGGCATATTTCGATTCCAAGGAAAAGAGAATAAGCGAGGAACTGCCACTGCTCATGAAGCTTGTGGACGCCTTCTGCGAACTGGACAAACCTGCCAATGCAGTGGAACTCCTTGAACAGGAACTAAACATGAAATATCCCAAGGGAGACATCGAAGCAATCCGCAGAAGGTTGGATTCACTCAAGGCGGGATAGGGCTACGGACGGCAGTAAACGGCATAAGTTAGACGAAGTCCCCCCAGTCCCTTTCGTCTTTCGTCCCTTCTGTCCCTATTAACCTAAAAATGAACATCCAATAACGAACACGGAATATCCAATGTTTAAATTTAATGTAGCCGCCTCCATGTTGGAGGCGACTGCACGGCCAACATGGCCGTGACTACAAAATTCCAACCACTCAAGCATCCTGCCAAAATACAATTTCCTATACGATCAAGTTTATTTCTGTCCTTCGTCGGTTGGAGATTGAGTGCTGTGCCGTGGCGTAGTTCCGGACGAAGCCTGGTTGGATATTGGGTGTTCAAATGGGTTCAACCTTGCCTTAGCTTGATAGGGACGCTCCCTACTCCCCCATCACGGAGACAATTTTCGCCAGCAGTTCGTCGACAGAAAACGGCTTCTGGATGAAATTGTCTGACGTTCCCATATCGTGTTTCGAGAGAATGTCCATCGTGTATCCGGACATGTAGATCACCTTGAGTCCCGGATTCGAGGGCTCCAGCGTCTCGAAAAGTTTCTTGCCGTTCATTCCCGGCATCACGACATCAGCCAGAAGAAGACTGAAAGATTTGTCGTTTGCGAATTTCGCAATTGCCGCCTCCGCGCTTTCCACGGAGGAAATGCTGCATCCCGCATTGCGAAGTTCAGAGGCCACAATATTTCTTGCAACTTCCTCGTCATCAACCACTAGCACTTTCAGCTTCCCGAAATCGAAGTTTTCTATCTTTCGCAGTTTAACGGTGTCAGTTAAAACTTCTCCATAACCCTTTGCGGGGAAATATATTTCAAATTTTGTCCCATTGTTTTCGGATGATTCGACTCTGAGGTTTGCCCTGTGCTGTTTCACGATTCCATATACTATACTCAGACCGAGACCGGTTCCCTTGCCAATATTTTTAGTGGTATAGAAGGGTTCGAAAATGTGTTCAATATTTTCGGGGGGAATTCCCTTGCCAGTATCAGCAATTGTAAGGACAACATATTCTCCATTTTCTGAGTGGAAGATGAAATCTCCTGGATCCTCGATGATATTTTTCATGGAAGTCCCAATTGTGAGAGTTCCTCCGGCAGGCATCGCATCCTTCGAGTTGAGAACCAGGTTCATGACGACCTGCTCCATCATGGATGTATCCGCATCAATGAGTTTTATGTTCATTTCGAGTTCAAGTACGAGCCTAGTCTTCTCTCCCTTCAGTGTATTTATCGTTGACATGAAGCTCCCGATCAGCAAGTTGATATTCGTCTTCCCCATCTGTATCGGCTGCCTGCTACTCAGCGACAATATCTTTTTTGACATCGCCTTTGCCTTGTCTGCGGCCTTCTTTATCTCGTTCAAATCTCTGCGCATCCCCTCGTCAAGATCCTTTGCCTTCAGGATCAGATCTGTGAATCCTATGATCGGAACGAGTAGGTTGTTGAGGTCATGCGAAAAACCGCCGGCGAGTCTTCCGAGCGAGTCGAGCTGTTGCGCTTGGGCGAGCTGCTCCTTGAAATGCGCCTCCTGCTTGACAAGACGGTCCCTTTCGGTGAGATCTACAAATGAGCAGATAAGGAAGTCGGGGCCTCCAGTCTCGTCGCGGTAATACGAGATTGTCACAAGGACGGAAACAACGGCACCATCCTTTCTTATGCATTGCTTTTCATATGAGACAGGTTCTTTTGTCCTGACAAGTTCGCCGATTTTATCCTCCTGCACAATCCAGTCTTCGGGAACTGTTCTGCTGTTGAAATCGAGCCCGGCCATTATTTCCTTTTCGGAATATCCTACGATCTGGCAGAATTCTCTATTCACAGTTCTCATTTTTCCGTCAATGAAACAGGTGGCGATCCCGCATGGAGCCTGTTCCACTACATACTTGTAGAACTTTTCCATGCTGCTCCTTTTCTCCTCGGATATTCTCGCATTAGCCTGGGATATCTGAAGTAATTCTATCATCTCGTTCAATGTCCTGCTCAGGAAAAACAGTTCGTCAACCTTGTTCGGAATGGACACCCTCAGCGACAAATCATCTATTGAACGAATTTTCTTAAGATCACTCACAATGGTCCTAAGTCCGGAAAAAATCGTTTTCTCGAGCATATACGCCAGGATAATATAAAATGTCAGAATAATCACGGCGGTCCAGCCCAAGATGTTCAAGACAGTATTTCTTCCCTCTCTAAGTATTGTCCTGGGGATAGGGATCTTTAGGATGAGTGCCGGCTTGTCGTTGATGTCCTTGAACAGCATCAGGCCATCAATCTCGTCAATGTCGGATTTGTCAATCCAGAAAGAACCTCTTTTCTCGATCTTACCAAGATATTTCTGGTAATCATGGGAAGACAAGATGCCTTTTTCGGTAAGAAAGGAAGATTTGAATCCTATGATTTCAGAAATTCCCGCCATCTCGGAACTGTCGAGAAGCTTTCCGAAAAAGAGGATACCTGCAACAGGTCCCTTTTTCCCGCTGGTGAGGATGGGTCTTGCAGCAAACAATATAGGAGCATCAACGACGGGAAGTATCCCCTTCATCTCGAAATTTTCGGTAGGATTTCTATTCCTGGCAAACAGTTCATATGTGACATAGTCGTAAAGTTCGTGCGGGAACTTCTCGCAGTTCCCACTTTCAGAATTGTAATATCCGTTGAAGATCATCTTTCCGGAACTGTCCGCTATGGCAATGAAGTCCAGTTTGAGATTTTTAATCGCCCCATACTGAAGGTTTTTCTCCACGTAGGCAAGGTTCTTTCCCATCGCAAAGGAATATGTGTCGTCCCACTCCGCCCAGTCTGAGGCTATCCTGTCAAGGTAGTCAATTCTGGACTGGACACTGCTGACAGCCCTGTTGAAATTACGGAGGACTGCACCCTCTTCTATTTTTATGAAGTTTCTGATCGAGATGAAATAGCTTGTCAAGGAAAGCACGGTGGCCAAAACTACTATCATCAGCCCTGTAAGGAGCAGTATTTTTTTCTTGAGATTCAATTCGCCCAGCCTGCCCAGCTTAAATTTACCTGTAGCAACTTTTGCAGCAAATTTTTCACCCTGTTCACCCTGTTCTCAGTTATTTATATTTTCCACACAATATGCATTTAGAATAGCACCCATGCGGCAGACTTTCAAATCCATGATGAATTAATTACGCATTATGATGCCAAGGCGGACGACGGAAATATTCATCTTGAATTTTTCCTTAGCCGCGCTATTTTCACAAGAAGTCGAAATCTGCTGTTCTTTTTTTAAAGGCGATAATGGAGTATCGAGTCCTATTCGACCCTCCGCTGGGGAATCCTTCAGTCACCTCACGAAGGACTCTGGCCCCACCCTATCGGCCTTCGGTTCTAAGGTGGGACAGGGAGGACGTGGGTTTCTAAATTCAATTTGAATGTAAAATCTTAATCGTAAACTGACAATGATCGAAGACGGAAAAATTTTAAGAAACATCGCTATCAAGGGAGACTTCCGGCTGATAGAATTCCAATCTCCAGAAATAGCCGCCAAAGTCCTGCCCGGACAGTTTGCTCACATCAAGATTCACGAGCTCAGGGACCGCGTACTAAGAAGGCCTTTCAGCATATACGACACGGGAAAAAATGGAAGGCTTTCAGTGGTCTTCAAAGTCGTAGGTGAAGGAACAGGAATACTTGCCGGACTTAAAGAAGGTGCAACTTGCAATATAATTGGACCTCTCGGCAAACCTTTCTCTTTGCCGGAATCTGGCAAAACCCCCGTGATAATTGCGGGCGGTTATGGTTGTGCGGCAACTTATATTCTGGCAAAGAAAAGTCCTTCCGGAATAATCCTCATTGGAGCCAGGAATGAAGGCGAGCTGATATTGGTGAAGGAGTTCGAGTCTCTCGGATTCGAGGTCAGGATAAGCACAGATGACGGAAGCGCAGGCAAAAAAGGACTTGTGACAGATCTCTTAAAGGCTCTGATAAAAGAAAAGAAAGACAGACTTGGATATTTAAGTTTTTACGGATGTGGTCCTCATGGAATGCTCACCGCCGCAGGAAAGATAATTGCTTCCGCTGGACTTGACGGAGAGCTGAGCATGGATCACCTTATGTGCTGTGGAATTGGCGCATGTTTCGCATGTGTCCAGAAAATCAAGGACAAATCGAGTCCCGAAGGCTGGCGCTACGCAAGGACATGCAAGGAAGGCCCCGTATTCAAAGTGAGCGATGTCGTTTTCTGAAAACAGAGCTGGAAAGTATCAGAGCGTCAGAGTATCAATGTGTCAAAGTGAGTTTTCTCTGACACTCTGACACAGTGATTTTCCGAAGGAAAAGAACAATGACTCTCTGACACTAAAGCATAAATGATTTTGTGATAGAACCCTATAGGTAATTGAGTAATGGCGAATCTAGAGACAAATCTTGGCAGAATAAAATTGAAAAACCCGGTGATGACTGCTTCCGGGACCTTCGGATACGGAGCTGAATATTCAGCTTTTTTTCCGATAGACCGGCTCGGCGCAGTCGTAGTCAAAGGCATATCAACATTCCCATGGAATGGCAACCCCTCTCCCCGCGTCGCTGAAGTGAAAGGTGGGCTCATAAACGCCATCGGCCTTCAGAATCCAGGTGTTGAAAAATTTATAAAAGGAGATGAATATCTGCCAGCTCTGACAAGATCCGGAGCCACAGTAATCGTCAACATCTGGGGTCGGACAATAGAGGAATATGTTTCCGTAGCTTCCAGGCTTGACGAAAAAAGCGACAATATCGCGGCGCTCGAAATCAACATCTCCTGTCCAAACATCAAGGAGGGCGGGCTCTCATTCGGGACTGACCTGAAAAGCGCAGAAAAAGTCGTTTCCGCAGTCAGGAAAGCCGTCAAGATGCCATTGATAACCAAACTCAGCCCGAATGTCACGAGCATTGCGGATTTCGCAAGGTGCGTAGCCGGAGCCGGGACAGACATGATATCTCTGATAAACACTCTTTCGGCAATGGCGATTGACATCGAGACGCGCAGGCCTAAGATTGCGAATATCACAGGTGGGCTGAGCGGTCCGGGGATAAAACCAGTCGCAGTGAAAATGGTCTATGAGGCCGCGAAAGCTGTTGATATTCCAGTGATAGGAATGGGAGGGATATGCACAGCCGAAGATGCCATAGAATTTTTTCTTGCCGGAGCCGATGCTGTCGCCGTAGGTACTGCGATTTTTGCAGATCCATGTCTGCCCCTCGAAATAATATCCGGGATAGAACTCTATCTTGACTCACACAAGATATACTCGATATCCGAGATTGTGGGAAAAGTCGAACTATGAAAGCCGTTTTTCTTATTGACAACCTGAAATTTTCCGGCGGGAGAAAATCATTTCTCGAGTTCGCAGTAGATCTCCAGAAAAAGGGACATGAGGTTGAACTTTTAACACTAAGCCAGAAAGGGGATCTGTGCGGAATTTTCCCCTCACGTCAGATTTCCGAATTCAATGCTGGGACAATACCCGACTGCGACTTTATAGTTACCACAACTCCGGCAGAGGCAAAAGCCGCATTCGAGAGCAAAAAGGGGGAAACCATCCATCTCTGCCAGGGATTCGAGATCGAAGATCTCCAGAGCCGGATGGAAGACAAGGTGCTTCCACTACGTTACAGAGGCAGTGGACTTTATCACAAACTTCAGGTAATGATGAAAAAACGGCAATGGAAATCAAAGATAGCCCAACTCGACAAAATTTATTCTCTCGGCACGATACTTGTCGTTATTTCGAAACATCTCAAGAAAGTTCTCGAGAAAAGATATTCCAAGCAAGTATATTTCTGCGGATATGGTGTCAAAAAGGAATTCTTTTACTACGACAAAGCCTGGAGCCCCCGCAGATTCACACGGGAACTCCCCTGCCGTATCATAAGTGTCGGTCCTGTCGGAGTGACATTCAAAGGAATTCCTGACACACTTGACGCCATCTCCAAGCTCAAAGATAAAAAGCTCCCAATCCATTTCATAAGGGTATCTCCGGATGAGAAAAAGGACGAAGATCTTGGTTCCAGCATCATAGACGAGTATCATAGCCGCCTTTCCCAGGAGGAACTTGGCGAACTTATGAGGAATTGTGACATATACATTTCAAACTCCCTCGAGGGAGAAGGATTCGGGCTTCCCGCGATGGAGGCGATGAGCTGCGGACTTCTATGCGTTCTAAGCTCCATTTCGAGCTATCTCAATTTCAGCGATTCGAGGGACTATGCGATATTTGTACCGGAAAGGAATCCTGGAAAAACGGCCGAGGCAGTGGAGAAAATCCTCTCCATGCCACCGGAGGAAATGGTCAGTCTCAGATCCAGATCTCTGGAAGTTGCCGAGGAATTTTCACTTCAGAAGGCTCTCGACAAACTCGAAGGCATCCTTCTTGAAAAACTGGGCAGGTCGCCCTAGATTTGCTTGGCGGAAGTCCTTCCGCACAAGCAAATCTATAAGTTTCCACAATTGGCAAAATTGTGGAAACGTCATCTGAATATTATTTTTCTATGCAAGAACTGCACACCCGCATCCTTTTTACTCAAGAGACGTC
>CAIQLG010000421.1 GCA_903872565.1 uncultured Lentisphaerota bacterium
AAACGGGAAATAAATTTTACCTATGAAGATTATTTTTCTGTTTTTTTTGCAAAAGTTGTCCCCCTCCTATTTTCAACATGTGAATTTTAAAATTATTTTTGTTGTGCCACCTATTATTTGCAATCATCTTTGATTTGTTATGGACTGCGTATATTCTTAATGAAAAGGAGAATGGCAGTATGTTCATCAGAGAGAAGAAAACAAGATACGCTACAGTGTTGCAGTTGGTCAACGGCGAGCGCGGCCATGACGGAAAAGTTCGGCAGCACATTATATTATCCCTGGGAGACATGCGCATTCCTGACGAACTGCGCAAGACCGTCGCCCACGAGGTTGAAAACCGGCTGAACGGTTATCAGCGGTTGATGCCGCTCGAATTGGAAGTGGCTCAATGCGTTGACGTTATACTGGACAAACTGAAGTCTGAGGGGAAACTCCCCCGGGTGACTCATCGTGAACTTGACAGGACGGGGGAGACGGCGATAAACGGAGTTCTGCTCGACCAGGCTGAACACGAAAACGGAACATTGCTCGGACCGCTGCTGCCGCTGGAGTCGGCGTGGAATTCTCTGGGGCTAAGTGAGATACTGCGGGCGCACAAGTTTAGTCCGCGGCAGATATGCGCCGCCAAAATCACTATTTACAACCGACTGATCGAACCCGTCAGCGAAAACGAGCTGCTCTCCTGGGCAAGGACCACCGCATTGGATGAACTGCTTGGCGAACGGATAAAGCTCAGCGGCGAGGATCGTTTTTACCGGGTGAGCGACAGATTGCTGGCCTGTGGCGAAGCTCTCGGAATTCATTTGCGTGAGCGTGAACAGGAGCTGTTCAACCTCAGCCGCACAATTGTGCTTTACGATCTGACCAACAGTTACTTTGAAGGAGAGGTTGCTGAAAATCCGAAAGCCAGACGCAGCGCCAACAGCAAGGAGAAACGCACTGACCGTCCGCTGGTTTCGGTAGGGTTGGCGCTTGACGGCGAGGGATTTCCACTGGGCCATAAGACTTTTCCCGGAAACATGCATGACTGCCGTACGCTGGCACAGGCAGTCGGGGATTTGCACAAGATATGCGGTGAAGGAACCAAGCCCATAGTTGTCCTCGATGGTGGCATCGCCACAGAAGAAAACTTGGATTATCTCTGCGGAAAAGGTTTCGATTATGTGGTTAACGGCAAACGGACGACGCGTCAAAAGTTTGCTGCGGATTTTCTTGAGCCCGATCTTTTCCATAAGGTCGGAGAACGCGAAGACAAGGCACCGGTGATGATCCGGCATATTGAGTCGGAACAGGATCTGATAGTGCTCTGCCGCAGCGATGAACGCAAGAAAAAAGAGGATGCCATCGTCAGCAGAACCGAGGAGAAACTTATCGCCGAGCTGGAAAAACTACGGGCGCGAATCGATAAGAATGACGGCAAACTCCACTTGAGAAAAGGAGTGGAAACAGTCAACCGGAATATCGGTGAAATCTGCGGACGGCATACCCGGGCCGCCAAGTTTTACACCATTGAATTTAACCTGGATTCCCGAACTCTTTCCTGGTGGCGTGACGACGAAAAATACCAGGGCGATGCTGAGCTGCACGGATGTTATCATCTCCGAAGCAGCCGCAAAGACCTTTCCGATGATGCAATCTGGCACATTTACATTACCCTGACTAAAGTCGAAAGCGCATTCAGACTGCTCAAAAGCGACCTCGGGCTACGCCCTTTTTTCCATTACACCGAAGACCGTTGTGATGGCCATGTCTGGCTAACCATCTTGGCTTACCATCTGCTGCGCTGGGTTGAATATTCGCTCCAGACCGCAGGCTATAGAATTTCGTGGAAGGCTATGAGGCGACTACTCTCCACTCATTGTTATGCCACGATGATTATTCCGACCTCAGACGGAAAAGTGCGTCATCTGCGCAAGCCGGGAAATCCGGATGAACAGCAACGGGCAATCTACGAAATAATGGGAATTGATTTGACGAAATTGCCGAAACACACCGCAATTTTTAAAAAGATGTGAAGGGGACGTTGTGCCACCGTGGTACTTAAGTCCTTGATAATCAACATGTCTTTTTTTAGGGTGCGGAAGTTGGG
>CAIQLG010000422.1 GCA_903872565.1 uncultured Lentisphaerota bacterium
GCAAATTCCAGCATGCCTTTTTCTGAAAGGTGTTTCTTATAAATATTTTGGGCATTTTCAGCCATTTCGAGTCTTTTTTGGGGATTTCTTAGCAGATATTCGAGTTTCTCATCGAAATCGGAGAGATCCCAGTTGAAAGCCTGACAGGTCGGATTTGCCAGACTTGTCTGAAATAATTCCGGCCAAGTTCTAATGTGTTTCATATCAGGTTTAAAGAGGGTTGCCCCACAGATTATGATCTCGAAATCACGGAGTGTTATCTCCCCTACCCCGAATGGGCTGACAGCTATCTGCGAACTTCGCAATTCTTTGAAATATTCCTTAAGAGAAAGTTTTTCAGATCCGATGTTGTGAATTTTGAGCCTTTCCATAATGGATCTTCTATGGTCTGCAACAGATGGGCGCGTATGTGATACTCCGGCTCGGCAACTTATGGGAACTAAACGTTTATTAGTTGGATCCATCCATTCGACTTTTATTTTTTCATCTGCAAAATTAGCAATATATGGTCTTATAAAATGCCTAAGTTTTCCTGAAAACGAGAATCTTTCCTCGGTGTAGTTTTCGAAACAGGTGTTCCAGGAAACGTCCATTTTATCTAGATCTTCAAGAGAGGGTAACGGATATGATTCGTACTTTTCGCCCGAATCATAGAGTTTCTCAAAGAAATCAGTGTAGATCCTGCCAGTCTGGAATCTCTGTAGATACATTTTCTTGTCGGCAAAAATCTGTCCTTTCAGAAATTTGTCAACAAATGGCATTACCTCGAACTGTGTACACCAGGTGCTGTCCGTTGTGTCAAACCATAATATTTTCAAGTTTCTCTTGGCTACGCCTTCGAGAAATTTGAAAATATTATCTTTGTTCTTCGCCCAGAACGGTCGAAAAACATTTGAATTGATAAACAATAGGTCGCAGTTAAAGGCATTTTTGGAGATTTTCCAGAGGAAGTGAAATCCCACGTCTTTTTCTTTTAAGAAATGCCTTGAAGCAAGCAAGGGGAAATTAAACGCTCTTGAGTTGGGACAGGAATTATTTGTTAGCACGTTGATTTTAATCATAGTTTATCCGTAAAATATTCAGACAACTTACGGCGCAATCAAATTGAACCACGGGACACACAGATCACACGGAAAAACTAACTTATCAAATTGTTTCTGTTAGTCAGAGGGTTGGTCTGTTGGCAATGATGTTTTCAACAATTTTATCAAGATAGTCCGGGATTTTGTGAAAGCCTTCCTTATAGTTGAAGTTCTCGTGGTGCTGCCCTGAAAGGCGCTTTGCCTTGTAGAATTGCAACCAGTCATATGCGTCGAGTGCAAATTTAGGAAAGACAGGAGACGTTCTTTTGAGATCCTTGCATTTGTCAAGATATGATATGATTGCCTCTGCGGTTCTTTTTATTGCCGAACCTTCTGATGGCCAATCATAGACATCGCGGTTATATTTCTCCATTTCCGGTGGTTCCGGGATAAGTTTCAGATCCGAACTTGCCATTTCCACCAGCTCATCAAAATTCTGTGGCTTGTATGAGTTTCCGTCCAGGGAAGTTACAACTACTTTTTTCTGAGTCTCCTCAATGATTGAATGTTCCTTAATAAGTATGTTGTCTATGCTTACAACAGGAACATTGAGGAGTGTCAGATCAATGAACGAGCTCGATGCTGGGGTAAGAATAACTTTCTGTCTTGAAGCCCAGTCGGCAAAGTCGAAGCTATTGTCAATTTCAATGATGTCCGGGTATTTTTTCCGCAATGTCTCATATTCTTCCGGCGCCTCCAAGGGATGCGGACGGACACTTATTTTCGATGATATTTTTTTCTCTGCCAGTTTTTCTATAACCTTCATCATGAGGAAGAACTGGTCAATTTGAAGATGAAGGACTTTTTTCGAACCTTCCGGGTTTTCCATAAGAAGCGTGATAGGGGCTTTTCTGTTGTAAAAATTCAATCCCGGAAATTTTGTAAGAAATCCAATACTTTTCCTGGGACATTCGACTTTTGGCTTGAATTTGATCAGATCAAGCTTGGGATGCCCGCAAACAACAATTTTTTCATCTAACTCCTTGGGAAAATACTGCAGAAACGCTCTTCTGGTGTAGTCTCCCCATAAGATGTAAAGCGATGCCTTATCGACAGTACCTTCTGGCATAAGCTCCTTCAGCCAGACAGCATCGCTCGAGTGTGGGGCTCTGGCACCTTCGGCAGGCCATACTATTACCTTAGTATCGGGCGAAACATCGGAGGTATTGTTTATTTTGCCAACGGTATTGATTACGGCGGCGTGCGGCTTCCAATACTTCAGGACAGTCTGATAGTTTCTTGTGCAGGCAATGATTGTCTCACAGCCAAGGTGTTCGAGAATTTTTGCCAGAACATAGGCCTGCGGCAGATCCCTCCTGAGGGTGAAAGCGCGAATTACTATTCTGTATTTCATTGCCATAAAATGGTTTCAGTTATCCTGAGAACATTCCATTTCGTGTTCGTACTCGTATTTTGTCCTGAAGTTTATAACTTCCTGAAGATTTCGTAGGAATCCCTTCGGAATGATGGAAAATACCGCCTTTTCGAGCGATGGTGAAATTTTCCAGAGTTTATAGGACAGAAAAGTTGCAGTCTTTATGAATATATACTGTGGGAAATTGTAGTGTCTGCTTATGAATTCGTAGAACACATTCCAGCAAAACTCGTCGATAATGCGCACGGTTTCCTTGGAATAGTTCCAGTACCCGCATTTATCCTTCGCATAGATAGCATAGAACTGGGAAAGGAATAGCATGAACACAGGCTTGGTCTTGAATTTTTCCGTTGTCCTTGCCGGATGCATTTCCGGCTTCAGCCACCAGTCCGTAAAACCGTATTCTTTGTGGAATTCCTCGTACAGATCCGTTCTGGGAAATGGTATGGGAGTGACGGCCACCGTGAAAAAATTGATTGACTTAGGAATATTCCTGATTTCCTCCAGACTCTTTTTTAGGTGTTCCTCCCTCTCCCATGGGAAGCCTATGATATTGTTGAAGGATATATATGGGAATTTAGCTTTCTCTATGATTTTGAACTGCTCGCGTACCTTGCCAACCGTGTATCCTTTCCTGACCTTTGTCAGCGTTTCATCGTTGGTGCTTTCGATGCCGAAACTTATCCTGGACATGCCAGTATCGAGACACTTCCGAAGAGTCTGATCGTCTATGCTGTCTATCCTAGTCCTGATGCTCCACTTGAGTTTCAGACCAGAATCCCTTATAATGTCGCAGAACTCGTAGAAGCGTTTCTTGTTGCACAGGATCTCATCGTCCTGGAAGGTTATGATCTTGACACCATATTTGTTGACGAGGCTCTGGACTTCCTCAAAAACATTTTTCGCTGTCCTGAGACGTACTCGCCTTCCAAAAACATAACTGCTGGCACAGAACGAACAGTTGTGCGGGCATCCTCTGCCGGAAAAGATGCTCCAGAAAATCGGATTGGAGTTGACATCGTCGCTTCCTGTATAATTTCTGATAGGAAAATCGTCAAAATCCGGGAATGGGATCGTGTTTATGTCAGGAATCAGTTCCCTCTTTGTATTGGTGATTATCTCTCCATCTTTTTTGAAACACAATCCATTGATTTCCCCGAGCTTTTTCTTCCCATTGAAATAATCCACAAGTTCGAGGATGGTGACTTCTCCTTCCCCGAAAGCCACAATGTCGGCCGCATCCTGTCTTATCACTTCCTCCGGAAGAGCTGTGGCGTGAGGCCCCCCGACGACCAGTGGAATTCCGTTGCCGCGCAGCTTCCTTAGATATTC
The DNA here is from genome assembly GCA_903872565.1 of uncultured Lentisphaerota bacterium. Taxonomy (GTDB): domain Bacteria; phylum Verrucomicrobiota; class Lentisphaeria; order Victivallales; family GWF2-50-93; genus CAIQLG01. The sequence continues at coordinate 3,790 of CAIQLG010000422.1, forward strand.
GTAGGTGTCTGTGAGATGCTGGATTGTAAGCGTCACTCCCGTGAAATCCGGCTTGAAATCCTGGATCTGCTCGTCTACCTCTTTGGCATTGAATGATTTATATGGAGCTGTGGCATCCAGTATTTTGACTATGTGTCCTTCTTTTCTAAGCACTGCGGTGAGGTAGGCAATATTGAGCAGAGGCTCGGAGGATACCGCAGCCGTAGGAGGATTTAACAATAAGACTTTCATTCCAATATTCCTAATTTATTTGATTTAACAATTCTTTTCGTAATAAAGACCTTCAAACCGTAATGGGGAAAGGCTATTTTTCAACCGGAAAATTCAATTTGATTTGTCACGTTTTTAATCTTGAGTTTGATTAATTTGAATTTGCTTGGGATTTCTTGTAAAGCCTGAGGGACTGCTAAATAATAAGTGCTACAATTTGGCGGGAGTGCCAGGCCATCGCAGGCAAGGAGAAACGAATGAGTCCCGACCTCCATAAGGGAGGAGTCGGGATGAATGAGGAACGACGCAGTATCCGATGGCCTGCCGCCCCGCCCCGGAGGGCTGGCGCTCTTCCGCCTTTTTCCTGCGTCACTCAATCGTTACATATCCTTTTGGATATGCTCCTCATTCGTTCCTTGGTAAAAGCCATAATAACTGCCAGCAAATGTAGCACTTATTATATGACAGTCCCTAATTGCCGGTTGTTTTTATAAATTCCAATATGTCTCCCCTCAATTTTTTCATGTCGGGCTTGTAAAGATACATCATATGTCCGCTCTGATATTGCTTGTAACTTATATTGCTTCCAAGATTGGAAGGAATGTCCATATGCGCAATACTGTATCGCATCGAATCCTCGGGAACAGCAAGATCTCTCATTCCGGACAGAACAAGAACCTTCATTTTGGGATTCATTTCCATGGCTTTTTCAAGCTGTTCGGTGGCGGACACGAATTTTCCCTCGAAACCGGACCAATTCCATGGCAGTCCTACAAGAGTATGATATGGCTGATCGCTTTCGTAGCCAAGCTCTCCCCTCACATATGCGTTTATCGCGGAGGAAAAAGCGCCGGACACGTTTGTGAATGATGGATCAAACCCCGGATGATCTTTGTCTTTTTGCTCTTCTTCCGCTACAACTCTGGCATCAAACCGTCCAAGGATTTTGCCTTCTTTCTGAAGTAGCATTTTACGGAATGATTCCGTGTCCAGCCTCATATCCCTTTTTTCTATCTCATCTGCCGGGATACCTGTAAATTTTGACAATGTTTCGCATATTTTCTTTTTTTCATCGAGAGGCAGTTCTCTGCCCTTGAACAGGGCGAGCGCATATTCGTTCCTGGCGAAGTTTCTTGATTCGTCCATGAGCTTGCCCAAATCCTCTTTTTGGAGATCGGCTGAAAGTTTTTTATGATAATATGCCGTAGCCGTCATGTTGGGTAGGAATAGTATATAAGGCAGATCGTTTTCTGTGTCCGGACATATTGTCTGAAAGTTGACAAGACCTGATACGAGGACAAGGCCGTTCAAATATAGGCCGTATTTTGTCTGCAAATATTCAGACAGTCCGGCAACCCTGAAGACTCCATAACTTTCTCCGCAGAGATATTTTGTGGAAGCCCAGCGCTGTTCGCGCGTCACAAAAAGCCTTATGAACTCTCCACAGGCCTTGATGTCCTCATGGACATTATAGAAATTTTCCGGTTTTTCATTTTTTACCGTTCTGCTTAAACCTGTGCTGACAGGATCCACGAAAACAAGATCCGTAATATCCAGAATGGAATTAGAATTTTCAACTAGTTCAGCTATCTGTAGAGATGAAAGTCCATCTTCTGGCAGATTCAGCCTGCGTGGACCAAGCCCTCCGAGATGTAGCCATACTGCGGAAGCTCCCGGCCCACCATTGAAGCAGAACATTATCGGGCGTTTAGCGGCATTTTCGGTGCAAACCCTTTTGCCATCCTTGTCTGTCCTAGCATAATAGATATAAAAGACATTGGCACGAGGTGTGTCATCTTCCTTCAAGACTGGAATTGTACCTGTCTGAACGATATAATTTATTTCTTGGCCATCAATATCTACTTTCCCGGATTTTTCCTTTGGCTTTTGTTCTTCAACATGTTTTTCTTCAGGTTTGGCTTTTTTGTTATTCTCCTCCGTTTTTACTTGATCCTTCTTCCCATCTTCCGGCTTATCCTGGGCGAAGATAGGATTTAAAAACAGTCCAGCAATAATAAAGATAGCCAACTTCTTAAGGTTTTTTCCAATCTTCATTTATACCTCCATTAAGTTTTTCTGGTATTTATTACATCTTTTATTCAAGGCGATGACTTTTTAGTAAGCCTATATTTTTGTTTGCTGCTATTTGGTTTTTCAGGAATAGTCCTAAACCTATTTGTCCTACGAAGCAGAAGGGAATTTGCCGGTTCTGGCAAAACAGTTTCAGTCTGTCCAATTCGCTAGATTATTTCAGAAACCAGGGATAGAATCCTGGCAGTTATTTCATATGGAGGATTTCTGAGTTTATTTTGGGAAAGAGTCACATTTTATCCAGTTTCAGTTTGGAATTTGAATTTAGGAATTTGCCATTGCTTAGGATTTAGAGTTTAGAAATTAGAATTTGTGCAATATCGTTATCTGCGACCGCCGCCGCCATGCGAAGCTTCGTGATGAGCTTCGTGAGGAGCAGAATGTTGCTCCGTTGCCGGGCGGTGGTAATCTCTGTGTGCCCCAGGAGTATATTTCGGATGCTGGTGATAACTCATATTGTGTGGCTTGTTTTCCTTGCACTGATTTTCCTTCAATAACCCATGATGATATGGATAGTATTTCCCATTGTACCATGTCCCGTGGTGATGATAATACTGATAGGGATAATATCTTCCATTGTGGTTAACCCAGTGATTACCCCAATACCAGTTGTGCCACCAGTAGGAAGGATAATATCTTCCACCCCAGTTGACCCATCCATTGTAATAGACAGGCGCAGCATTCGGGTAGTACTGTGGATCATAAACTACATTCTGTTGCTGATTGGGATCTATTGTCTGTGTGTTCTCAGGAGTTTGAGGAACTGCCTGAGGATCAAGGTTGGCAGCATCTGGAATGTCAGATGGCGGAGTGTCCTGAGTTTGAACCATGTTACCATTGTTCTGTGCTATCTGCTGCTCAAATGCCTCCGCTTTCTGCGGATCATATCCGTATTCCTGAGCCTCTTCTGCAGTAAGATCCCTGAAATCAACCCAGCCGGCTTTTCCTTCAGATATGAATTGCAGGCCGATCGGGGTCGTCTGTGTTATTTTAACATCCTTGTAGGTTGTTCCATTTGCGAGGATAAGGTCCTCTGCTGAAAGGACAACCGCCGAGAGAAGAATCCCCACCATCAAAATCAGATTCTTCACTTTCATACTTTCCTCCTTAAGTTGTTTTATTTTGAACTGTAGAATATTGAACAAGAAACCGTAAAACCGCAGAAGTGAAGAAAATAAAGTAAAAACTCAGGATTTTTCTTTATTAAACGTTCTTCAAGGTTAAATTCTTTTCCTTCCTTCCTTCGACATTCTGCTGTTCCTTGTTCTGCTGTTCTATATTCGTATTTTTCAAAGCCCTCTCGCCTGTGCGAGATGCTGATGCTGTCCCACATCAATCCAGTCGCCTTCGACAAAATATACACCCACTTTTTCTTTTTTCGAAAGGCAGGATGATATAAGTTCAGTTGTCAGGAAGTTCTCGTTTTTTGGAATTCTCTCAAGCAATTCCGGACTTATTATGTAGATTCCGCCATTTACTACAAAATGCTGTTCTGGTTTTTCGGAAATTCCAGTAACCTGTTCATTATCGAGCTCGAAAACCCCGTATGGAATTCTTATTCTGTAATCATGTACCCCGACTGTCATCTTATATTTCCCAATTGTGTGATGATGAAGCATACCATCCACATCGAACTGAGTGATCAAATCTCCATTGAGAACTATAAGCGGTCTGTCGGGTTTTTCAGGAAGAAGACTCAATGCTCCAATCGTGCCAAGAGGTTTCTCTTCTTTGATATATTTTATAGAGCAACCATAGGCTGATCCATCCTTGAAATAATCCTCTATCATTTCCCCGAGATAGTTCACTGCAATATAAATTTCCCTTACATTCGAACCCGCCAGATGAAGGATTATATGTTCAAGGATTGGGCGACCCGCCACTTTCAACATGGGTTTCGGAATATTTTCCGTAATCGGGCGCAGCCTTTCACCCTTCCCGCCTGCCATGATCACGGCTATGTTGGGCTTGGTTACACTGCCGATCAGTTCGGAAAGAAGATGCAGCCCGGCAATTTTACCCTCATCGTCAAGGACAGGCAACTGCCTTAACACCATTGCTTTCATTTTGTCCAAGGCAGCAGCACGGTTTACATCGGTCTTTACGTAAGCAAACTTCCGGCTCATAAATTTTTCTACCGGACAGTTGAGGTCGTTATGATTTATCAGCGCCCTTCTGACATCTCCATCTGTAAGAACCCCGAGAAGCTTTCGCTCGGAATCTGTTACCAGAGCAATCATAGTTCCATATTTTCCAATGACTGACAAAGCTTCATAAAGAGTAGTTGAAGGAGCAATGCAAAGCTCACTGATGTTGAGACCGCTTTTGTCATAGGATATCCGGCGTGCCGGAACTCCTACAACTGTTTCACCGTCGGGAATATCCGTTACAACCACGGACCCTGTACCAACTGTCACCCTGCTGCCAATATTTATATGATCTCTGATTCTTGATCCAAGCCCAATAAAACTTTCCTCTCCAATTATAACTCCGCCACCAGTGATTACCCCTGGAGCAATATGCGTAAAATCTCCAATTTTAACATCGTGCTCAATAATTGCACCACTGTTGATAATTGAATGTGATCCTATTGTCGCTCTCGTATGAACAAGAGTTTTGCCAAGGATGACGGTTCCTGGCAAGATAGAAGCAGATTCGGAAACAGTCGCTGACGGATGAATGACGGTAGCCCAGCGTCCTGGACTTGGAGTCAAGGTTTCCACAAGTTTTTTTCTGATACCCGATTTTGATACCCCTACCCCGAGAATTAATTTGATTTCTTTGTCTATTTCCAGAATTTTAGCAAGTTTCTTATCATCCCCAAGCCTTTTCACTCCCAAGCTTTTTGTAGTATCTTCGCATTTTTCAGGATCTACAAAACCAAGCAGGTTCCACTTGTCGGGCTGGAGCTTAATTGCCTCCATCACCACTCTGGCGTGTTCACCTCCACCTATGACTATAATTTTGTCAGGCATTAATTTCACCTAATATTGTTTGTTGATGAATATTCCATTATTTTTGAAACAATCACGAGATCAATTTCCGAGTCTACGTCTACGGATTTTTGTTGAGACATCACATAGGCGTACGTTTTGTCAGAGTAGAATGTGTTCTTATTAAGGATCATTTCAACGCTGACAATATAAATTGCTCCATTAAGGAAATAAACGGGCGGAAATGTCTGCCTTGGTTTGCTTTCAGGATCAGCAACGAAATTCTTCAGCCTTCCATCAGGTGTTATTTCTTTCATAAGATATGGGTGAGGGGAAGCCTCACCGACACTTATCACACTGTCGGCCTTTTTTGAATACAGAATTTCAAATGCCTCATCAATGTCCCGTGAATTTCGCAGAGGTGAGGTGGGTTGTAGAAGGACCATGTAATCTGGCCGGTAATCCTCATTTTCAGCAAGCCACTTAAATGCATGATGAATGCTGGGAATAACCGGACTGTGATCTCCTGAAATTTCGGATGGCCGCAGGAATGGGACTTCAGCCCCGTATTTTCTTGAGACTCCCGCTATTTTCTCGCTGTCGGTCGTTACAATTGTCCTTTGGATGTTTTTCGAGCCCAACGAGGCCTCTATTGTCCAGGCGATAAGCGGTTTCCCTGCCAAGTCCGCAATATTTTTATCTGGAATACCCTTTGACCCCCCCCTTGCTGGAATTAGCGACATGATTTTCATTGTTATTATCTTTCTTTTTGAATATTATAAATTTTCAGCATGTTACCTGAAATAATTGTATTTGTTGCCTTTTTACCTAGAATTTTTCGAATCTCCGATGGAGAAATCCCAGTTCCGGGTCTCTTGAATTCAAGCATTTTTTCAGTTATCACCGTGCCTTTTGCAATATTTACTTTTGCAAAAATACTTTTTCTTACGCATTTCATTATGACTTGTTCGCTCCTGGATGGGCTTTTCACACCATTTCCAAGGGCTTTTTCTATGTTCCTGATACATATAACCATTTTCCCCAGTTCTTCGGGTTCGATAGATGCCTTGTGATCTGGACCTGGAAGATTTTTATCAAGTGTAAAATGTTTCTCTATCACGGATGCTCCCAGGGCAATTGCCGCGACCGAAGATTCAATCCCTTCACTGTGATCGGAATATCCAACTGGAATATCAAATTCCCTTTTTAGTGTTGTTATTGCATTAAGGTTAAGATCTGAGAAATTTGCAGGATATGAAGTCGTACAATGAAGGATAACTATGGCTGGATTTATCCTTTCTATCGAGTTTACAGCAGTTTTAATTTCATCAAGTTTTGCCATTCCCGTCGAAATTATCATAGGTTTATTTTTTTTGGCAATATGCAAAAGGAAGGGAATATTTGTTATTTCTCCAGATCCAAGCTTGAACATCTTTACCCCAAGTTTGTCAAGAAAGTCGGCGGAATCCTCGTCAAATGGAGAGGAAATGAACATTATCTTCTTTCTCTGACAGTATTTAAAGATCTTCCTGTGATTTTCTTCGGAAAGTTCAAGACCTTTCAACATTTCGAACTGGGATTCAGTTTTACCAGTATTTTTTGTCTGGTAATCTGCCATCCGTGCCTCTGGAGAAACGAGCTTTTCCGCCTTGAAGGTCTGGAATTTTACAGCATCTGCTCCTGCGGATTTCGCTATATCAACAAGTTTCAGTGCCATTTCAAGGTTTCCATTGTGATTCACCCCTGCCTCGGCAACGATAAAACATGGATTTCTTCCACCTATAAAATCTAAATGCATTGAAATCAACCCTTAGTCAAATATTATGAAACTTTTTGCAGATAATCTTATTCAAATCGGCCTTTTTAAGCACTTCTTTGATTTTCCGGCTACTACCTCCATTTCCATAGGGAGAGCTCATCCTTGCGAGCTTAGCGGAAAATTCCTTTGATAACGCTTTTTTTATGGCTGAAATTATTTTGCCAGATTCCGCTGGACAATCAATGACTGATTCCGCTTTGATCCGACCATCCTGGCGCGATCCAATATTGACTGTTGGTTTTTTCATAGCTGGCACCTCTATAAGACCGCTCGATGAATTTCCAAGCACCACGTCGCAGTGCTTTACAGCCGCAAGATAATATAACCTACCCAGCGATGTCACAAGCTTGGCCTTCCCGGGATTTTTATAGACATATTTTTCAATGGTTTTCCCTATTATCCTGCCTCCGGAATCGGCATTGTGCTTCGTAAAAATAATTTTTGCTTCTGGAAAAGGGTCAAATGCCTTAAGCATCTCTTTTACTGCTTTTTCGTTATTTGCACCCGACAGTGTTTCAGGATGATATGTGACAAGGAAATTAATTTTACCAAGTTTAAATCCTATCTTTTTTTCCAAATCCAATTTTGATGGTAATATAACAGTTTTTAAAAAATCTATTGCAGGAGAGCCAAAATTAAACACTTTTGACGGTTGTTCTCCGAGTTGGATGATTCTTTTCCTATATTCTTCGGTGGCAGTAAAATGAAGGTGCGACATTTTGGTTAATGAATGACGGATGGTGTCGTCAATTGCACCTTCTGTAATTTCACCACCATGGATATGGGCAATAGGGATTCTTGCGAACATCGCAGAAATTGCCGCTGCAAGGATTTCGTATCTGTCACCGAGAATGACGATGATATCTGGTTTCAACTTCTTAAATGCTGTTGAAAATCCTGGGACTGCCTCAGCAAAAGATTTTGCAACCCCTTCAGATGAATCGTCAGCAAGAGGAATCTTTATTTTATGACTTATTTTGAAGCCATCTTTCTCTATTTCTTTGTACGTAAAGCCATATTCCTTTGAAAGATGCATCCCAGTTACAGCTATCTGGAGTTGCAGAGCTTTGTCTACTTGTAATTCCTCCATAATCCAACGGAGAAGCCCATACTCCGCCCTTGAACCAGTAACAACACAGATTTTTCTCATTTATTAGTATTTCCCGTAAGTTCTTGCAGTTTCTATCATTGCAACAATATTTTTTTGATTTCCTGGAACTTATCTTTTTCCAGTTTGCCGTGGAACAGGGTAAAATTGTTTTTAGGATAATATACCTCCCATTCGTCTTTGGTGGAACAGAGAAAATATTTCTGATCCACTTTCAAACAGGCTTCATAAAGTCTCTTGAAATCGTTTTCCTGTATGCAATGGATATAATTTCCGGCAAATGGAATATGTTTGAGAAGACCAAGTCCGGTTGCAAGGGCATCAAATCTGCCCAGACAATTCATCAAAGTTCCAGTATAAAAATTGTCATAGTCCTTGACGAAGGAGTCGAATTCTATTTCCCTTATCCCCTCTCCTTCCTTGATTTTTCCAGTGAATTTTTTGATGAACCTCCCGGATGCATTGAAAAGCTGGTCGTAACAATGATAGAAAGCAAGCGCACTTAAGCTTGATCCCAGAACCAGGACAACTGAATTCGGGATCGAACAGAAAATATCAAAATAAGATCCTTTTCCAAAACATGTGTCAATTCTTTGGCTATTCAGCTTTTCAGCATATTTTCCAACTACAGCATGCGAATAGATAGGGTGTATGGTCCTTGTGAATCCCGGCATTTTTCTCGCGGTTTCACCAAGCGTTCCCACAATGCATTTGCTTGTTTCAGAGTCGAATATCTCCTTGTTGTATCCGCTGAAAGTGTATGAAGGAATCGTCAGAGTCCCTTCAGTTCCAAGCTGGTCAATGACTATTTCGATTAATTTTTCTGGAACTTTCAGACTTAAGGGACGTCCTAAACTCAGCAGGCTGGAACAGAGATAGAGATTCACACCTTTTAAATTCAGAGCTGACAATGAGTTGGCAAAGTCCGAATCAGTGAAAACATTTTCTTTTGTTTTGTAAAGATCCATTGTTCTAAATCTTTTTTCTCCAGTTGACTACATTGATGATTTTGCAAGCATTATTCATGAACAATATTATTATAATAAATTCATTTTATCAGAAACAAGTTTTTTGATAGCATCCATCGAATTGAAATTGTGGTGGGTGAAATCCTCGGCGTCAAAATTGAGTCCAAATTCCTCTTCGAGCCTTCCCACAAGCATCATTGTCATCATACTGTCAAGAATTCCGGATCCTAAGAGTTCATTTTCTCTTTCAAGGGCCCTTCCCGTTATTTCCTCAATTATTGCTTTAATTTTTTCTCTGTTCATATCCAAGGTTTATGTCCTGTCCATTACCATTATTTCGTTAGACTGTGACTTGTTGTCGTAAAAAAATACTGCCTTAAATTTTTTGTCCTTTATATTAATCCCAAATTCCGGAGAAACAGAATAGGAATTGGTTAATTTTTCAGGAATTTGCGGTATTTTCTTCGCAAACCAGCCGAAAGCTGCCAATCCAATGTCATCATTGTAAAAATTTTGTCCTGAATTTCCACCTTTGAATATGGAGATCAAAAAAGTACTGAACTTCTTGTTCATCACTTTTATCGTGAATAATGCATAATCCTCGGTTTGTTCAATAATTTTAGAACCTGCGAAATTCGCAAAAAAATCGACCGATGAACTGATGTTCGGAACTTGGATCCAGGCTCCCATCGAGCATGAGTGTTTTTCAAGTTCTGGGCTAATCGCGATTAATGATGGAATTTCCTCCAGAATGCAAACTTTAGTGAAACTCAGCTTTTCCGCGAATTTCGCAGTCAACTGGAACTTTTGCAATCCATCGAAGATTTCCTTTCGGTTTTCAGGGAAAATCATCCCGTAGCTTGTGAGAGGCCTGCTAATTTCACATTTTGATGGAATCAGCTCAATGGCTGGAAGGTCGCCTTCCGCTGAAGCATAAAGGGTAAGGTTAGTTCTTTCATCAGTTTTAAGCCTTAACAAAGCTTTTTTGGGTTCTGAATGATCAAAACTTTCAAAAACCGGCCTGAAGAAGAGCTTTTCCAGAGGCGAGCCTCCTTGCAAAATCCTACTAGGCGAACTGAAAATCAAATGTGATAAACCAAGAATTTCCGACATAACATACTTTCTTGTTAAAATAATTTATATTTTTTTATCCGAAATAAATTAATATCTGCGATTCCTTCCCATTGCGGCAATCTTGGGCTTGGTCCTTCAATCCTGAGAAACGGTGGAATTCTGTCTGCCAACGAGTTTACTTTCGCCCAAAGAGTAATGTCACCCCAGTATTGAGGAGGAGTGTCTTTCAAGGAAACAAACTTGAATATTTCAGTCGGAGTTTCACAGCCTGACTTCAAAGCATTCAATATCAAATTTTCCAGATGGCCAAGACCTGTCTCTTCATCGGGTTGCTCCTGTATCCAACGAATTACAATTCCGGGAATCCAGGGCAATGGAATATTGTGGCATTTCGATAATTCTGCAAACGCAATGTTATCTTGAATGGCAAATGATTTGTCCACAAGTTCTGCAAATTCAAACTGCTCATCTGTCACAAGCCGTTTATTGCCATAACACGAGGCCATTTGCTCTGGAAGCAGTTGTCCAAGCCCGTTGTAAGGGGCAATGCCAGGAAACTTATCAACACAAATAAGCTCCACGTTTTTCATGTTTAGAATTTTTAAACATGCAAGTATGTGTGAAAGCATTGCCTGATCAAATAGACAAGCATCGAACCAAAGGATAATCCGTTCATATTTCGAAGCGGTTCCAAGCTTGTTATACTGATTTTTCAGAGTTTCTAAAATATGACATTTGCTAAGACCGCCACCAGTGGCATCCTCGAGAAATTTGGCTCGGCCCTGCAATGTTTCTTCATCAGGCCAACCCGGCTTCCGAGGACCATCATAAAGAATATCGTGCCAGACAAATACTTCCCCTGGAACACCAGACTCGACAATAATTTTGCCGGCTATGTCACCGCTTGTTATGTTAAGAATTGAATTCATTTAATTTTGCCCGCGAAACACGCAAATAAACGCGAAATCAATAAATTGACAGGAAAACGGGATTAACAAGATAAAATTTATAATTTCACTTTATAATCCAGAATCTTGTTCTCCTTGGCCATTTTTTATTCCCTTAAGAATAGATGTGAGAAACTAAAAGCGGTTACTTTGCCTGTTCTTCATAGTTCAAAGGACAACGTAGGGTTACACGCACTCCTGAGATTCGTCAGCAGCAGCGAACTCATCATATAAATTCGTGGAAATTCGTGCAATTGGTGTCTAAATCTTTTCTTTGGCGAGTCGTCTTAATTCCTGCAGATCGGTTTTGCCATTTGAAGTCTTTGGAATTTTGGAAATTATGAAAATTTTCTTCGGAATATGCGTTTTTGGAAGCCTTTCATAGCAAAAATCAAGAATTATTGCTTCAGAAAGGGCATTCCCGGCGACAAAACTGTAAATTTCTTCTCCATAAACAGGATCTGGCATTGAAATTGTAGCGGAATCAGAAATCGCATCAAATTTGTTTAAAACTGCATTAATCTCATTTGGATTGATATTGTACCCCCCCTTTTTGATTATTTCCTTCTTTCTGCCAGTGACCGTCAAATAGCCGTCATCATCTATTTTACCCTCATCTCCAGTAAAAAACCATCCGTCAATATAGGATGTATTTGTTTCTTTAGTCTGTTTGAAATATGATCCAAAAGATGACTCAGATTTTACTGAAATATCTCCTTTTTGGTCTTTTTGAAGGGGGGTTCCGTTATCATCTGTGATGCGAATTTCGCAGGCAACAGGAATCCCAACAGATTCTGGTGACTCAATTTGTTTTCCAGAATTTACCGAAATGAAGAGAGTTTCAGTCATTCCATATTGTTGTGTGACAATACAATTGAATGCTGTTTCAAATTTTTTCTTTAAATCTGGTTCTAGTTTTGCTGTTCCACAGATTATGTGTCTGAATTTTGGAAATGGTTCTTTAAGTTTACCAGCCATCATAATAAGAATCTGCATCATTGATGGGGTCAAATTGTAAACCGTGGCATTGTGTCTGTTTGCAAGTTTGACGGCATTTGCCACATTCATAATGTTCAGGACTCCATTATATATGACGGTTGTCCCTAGCAACAGCGCCGTAAGAAAACTATTGTACAGGGCGTGTGCATAAAAAAGAGGTGATGTTGAAAGAAAAACATTATTTTCATCTATATTCAGAATTTCAGAAAATCTTTTTACGTTCGACCATATATTTGAGAGGGATAAGGGAACGCATTTGGGGATTCCAGTTGAACCTGATGTAAAAAGAAGAAGGGCAGGGGAGTCATCAGGAATATGAATTGAAAAATTGTCGGAAGATTTCTGCAGCCGGATAGAATTCGACCCTCCATCTCCCAAATTTACAGTTTTTTCGGTGGAAAATGAATCTTCTAGCTTCTGATCGGTAACAATCAATTGGAGCCCCGTTATTTCTTTTATGATCTTGAACTTTTCATATTTGATTTGAGGTTCTAAGATTGCAGGTATCGTGTTTTTACTCCAGCAGGCAAGGATTGTCGGCATGATCATTGATGGACTGCTTATAAGGATTCCAGCGACAATATTCTCTGGAATTTTATTCTTAATTATTTCTGCTAAATTGGCAAGTTCGGAATATGTCTGGACAGAGGAATTCACCTTGATCAGGAAAGGTTTATCCGGATTATTCCTTATATTGTTGCATATTATACCTGATATGGTATTTATTGATGTCATTAATAAATAATCTGGTTTGTCAGTTGATTTCTTGTGGGACGGGTGGGATTAACTTTTCGAGATTTGCAATAAGTTCAGGAATATGTTTCTGTGTCAGCATCCATATCTTATCTTGCTTTATATCTCCATAATCATGTGCTAGGACATGCCTTTGAGCAACAATCAAATCCCACTGAACTTCCGGATGTGATTTTTTAAAAGATTTTGAAATATTTCGAGCGGCTTCTCCGATAATCCCGACAAGTCGTTCAACAGCAAGTTGAAGTTGGCGATTTTTTTCATAATCAGTATATGGAGTTGTTCCCACCATACTGGAAACAGTTTTTGTAGCATCAAGCATATCCCAAAGATAAGCATCGTCTTTCTTTACTTTCTTAACCATAAATCACTTCCCTGCTTGATAAAATTTCCTGTTTCCTGAAGGGATTTCGGATGGCCTCTTTTTCGACTATGTCAATTTCGTGGCCAAAGATGGCCTTAAGCTCATCTTTGATTTGGACAATTTCCATAAGACTTAATTTTGAATTAGGTTCGAAACTAACAAGGACATCAACATCGCTAGTTTTATTAAAATCGTTTCGTAGAATAGAACCAAAAAGAGAAAACTCCCGTATTTTCCATTTTTGGCATATCCTATTTATTTTTCTGCGGTTGATTAATAAGTTATTCTTCATCTGTATTTCCAAATTTTCATATTAACATAAGATGTTTATTGACGAATACCATTAATAAAAAAGGAGGAGGCAAGTGCCTTTTCATTTTACTTGAGGCTTAACTTAGCGGCATTTATTTATTATATTCTCCAGCCAGCGGCTCGGACTGGCGAGCCATCGAAATCTTTAAGTTTAAGCGGAATTGCCGAGAAGAAAATTTTCCCCTCGCCAAGTTCTGCCAAATTGTTGAGATATTCTACAAGAATTACATCATTCTTGAAAAGTAACTTGTGAATTGGGGAGTCTTTCTCGTTTTCTTTACCCTTGTATGCCGGATCCGGCGATGGAAAGTCAAGCCCCAGAAGTTTAACTCCCTTTTCTATGATGAATTTGGCACATTTATTCGATAGCAATGGCCAATCTTTGAAATACTGTTCGGTTTTCCAAAATTTGCTCCAGCCAGTTCTAATAATAAGTTTTTCAATTTTTTCATCCGTCATTTTGCCAGCAATATCATCAATTTCTATGACAGTTTGAGGCTGTAAAGGGGCCAAGTTGACGAGAAGAGCTTCACCCGCCACTCTGTTCAGTGGCAGTTCGTCAATTGATAATCCACCAGGAATGAAGTGACAAAATGCGTCAATGTGTGTTCCACAGTGGCTTCCTATTGTGAATTTGCGAATTTCGCGCCCTGCGGTCTCGATGGTACAGGTTTTTGAAACTTCGAACGGCGTATGCTTTCCAGAAGGGAAGAAGGGCATTCCCACTTCAATATGGAAAGACAAATCTACAATTTTTTTCATTTAATTATTCCTAATTTTTAAATTTTGCCCGCGAAACACGCGAATTACGCTAAAGATTAACTAATTATTTTTTTATAAAACGGCCCCGTTGCGACGGAGGGGGTGGGGATGGATCGCCAGGAAACCTGAAGTCCTTTGACTTGGGTATCGGAAATGGAATATTGTTGGGGCTCTCAGGCTGATCTGAATATATCTTGTAAATATTGTCTTCCAAATACTTCAATTTCAGACTTCCTGATCCGCCCTAATTCTGTATTCTGTGTAACTACCTTAAATTCAATCTGTTAATTCCAGTTCTGGCGTGTCAGCACTTTTTTGCAAGTGGAAAAAAGGGATGTACCTTTCCTTAAAAAAACAACGCCGCTACAGCGTTGGAAAGGACATCCCATGAAACAAGGAATACTACCACTGATTCCGTCCGGTGCAAGCGATATAGACGGATTTCACAGC
>CAIQLG010000423.1 GCA_903872565.1 uncultured Lentisphaerota bacterium
GACGTCTCTTGAGTAAAAAGGATGCGGGTGTGCAGTTCTTGCATAGAAAAATAATATTCAGATGACGTTTCCACAATTTTGCCAATTGTGGAAACTTATAGATTTGCTTGTGCGGAAGGACTTCCGCCAAGCAAATCTAGGATGATCGCCATACTTCTTTTGGAGTTCATTTAAAATATTCATTAATTTTGCTTTAGCTTCTTGCGTATCTTTTCTATTCTTGGAATTCACAAGGTGCATTGCAGCAACTTGAACTTTTTTCCAGTCGTCATATGCAATTTTTTTCATGTTTATTCTCTGTTACTGTCATGCTAACTCGTTGATTGACCTATTTACCGCTTTTCCGGAACAATCCTGGTTTTTTACAAAAGACAAGGAGATAAAGTACCGTGAAAACTACTGTAGCCGCCCCCACCTGTCCCCCGTAGCTTCCTTGCGAAGGAGGATGTTGGGGGCGAACACGGCCAACATGGCCGTGGCTACAACAAATTCCCACCCATTATTGCTATTCCATTGATTGCAATTTAGTATAAAATCTAATATTAGGAAAGCAGAAAAACAAGTTTTATGGTCGAATTGTATTATGTTTGTAGTTGCGCCTTTAGCCGGTGCTTTTACGTGACTTCAGCCAGGTGCCTATTGGAAAATCCCGCTGAAGCTTGAACAAGACACTGCCTGAAGGCAGAACTACAAACATGCGAGATCCGCATTTTTACCGAATTTCAATATTCATGCATGTCTGAGTGTTTTGAGTTTAGTAAGGAATCAATTGCATATTGAGATTTTATTTTTCATAGAACGATGTAATTTCATTATCTTGAAATTGTAGGAAAGGGGAAAAATGAAAAATATCCTGAGACTATTTACATTTGCAATTTTAGCGGGAGGACTCAATATGGGATGTGCATCCTATCGTAGCGTGTATGAACCAACGCCATCCGGTAGCATCGAAGTGAAGACAATTCCTGAATCAACAGTTCTGTACACGGAAATGCCGGGTAACTACTTCGACAATGCAAACTCGCTGTTTAGAAGGCTTTTCGGATATATCAATGAAAACGAATTGAAGATGACTGTTCCTGTCGAAAGCGAATTCGAAGGCAAGGCTGCAATGAAATTCTACGCTGATCCAGATGCTGTTCCCGCGGATCTGAAAAATTCTGAAAATGTAAAAATCCTCAAAATGCCGGAAGTCAGAGTTGCATCCATCGGTAAGCGGGGGTCATACTCAAAGGCTAACGTCGAGGAGGCGAGAAAAGAACTCGAAACCTGGCTCCAAAACAACGATAAGCTTGTCCAAAATGGCGCCCCATATGCGGTTTTCTGGGACTCCCCGTTCAAACTGTGGTTCCTTAAAAGATATGAAGTGCACATCCCGATAAAAGATAAATGAAAAAAGAACCGGAAAATAAAAAGAACACCAGTAAATCAAAGCAAGTTGCGGGTCTTGTCCTGGCGGCAGGATTTGGAACTCGCATGAAGCCTCTCTCAGATGACATTCCAAAGCCGCTTCTGCCTGTCTGCGGAAAACCCATAGTGGACATCGCATTGGACAAACTGTTCGGTGCGGGTGTCCGAAGTTTCGCCGTGAACACCCATTACAGCCATTCCAAGATCGGAAATCATCTTTTTGCCGGCAAGTATGCGTCACAACTGAAAATATTCCACGAGAAAAAAATACTCGGCACTGGCGGTGTCCTCACAAACTGCAGGCCATTCCTCTCAAAATTCGACCATTTCATCCTGCACAATGGCGATATTCTCTCCGATATTGACTTGAAAAAACTCCTGGCTTATCATGTCCGGTCCGGGGCGATTGCGACTCTCGCAGTTATCGAAGGGCCGGAGAACAGAGTCCTTATCGATCACGATGAAATTGTAGACATTGTGGGAAAACTTTGTGTTCCGCAAAGGAAAAGTCACAAACTACTCACGTACGCCGGGATTTCTGTATTTTCCAAAAACATCTTCGATTTTCTGCCTGGAAAACCGGAATATTGCACTCTCGTTGACATACTGATCAATGTAATAGAAAAAAAATTGGCATCAGTAAAAGCATTCAACTGCGAGGGATGCTACTGGAACGACATCGGAACCTTCAAGAAATATTTCGACGCCCACGAGGACATCATAAAATTCCACAAACTTGTTTTCCCCGGGCTCAAGATCAAACAGAATTATTCCGTCACAGGCCGAGCAGCATTTCCGCGGAATCCGCAGATCGAAGGTTTCGCCTCGATCGGGGCCGGATGCCGCATTGGAAAAGGAAGCATTCTGCAGCACTGTATTGTCCTTGATAATACTGAGATCCTGCCAGGATCAGTCCACAGAAATGAAATTGTCCATGGCGAAAAAACATATCATCAGGACACGGACACTCTTAAAAAGTTGAAAATACTTGAAAACTGCGAATTTCGCAGGCTTCAGATAAGCAGTGTGGCGGAACATGGATCTTCGAGAAATTTCTACCGCATCAGCAATGGAAAGAAAAGATCAATCCTCATGGTTTCCTCAGCGGAGGATCCTGACTTCCATCGCTTCATAAGAAACGGAAGGCTCTTCCACAGATATGGAATAGGAAGTCCGGAAATATTCAATTCGATAGAGGAAGAATACTCGGTCATGATGGAGGATCTTGGTGACAATCTTGTTTTCGACATGATAAAATCGCTAAAAGGCAGGTCGGAGATTGAAAATATCTATAGGAAAATCATCGACTGGCTTTTTGAATTCCATATGATTTCTGAGCGGAACAGAAAACATTTCGAGATAGTGGTCGACAGGGCTTTCGATCTTCCGGGGCTAAGATGGGAAACCGAATATTTCACGGAAAATTTCCTGGGAAACTATCTCAAGGTCGGGATTTCACAAACGGAAAAACTTCGAAAGTCTTTTGACATGCTTGCAGAAGAGGCGATGAAACAGCCGCAGATGCTAATCCACCGCGACTTCCAGTCGCAGAACATAATCATGAATAAAGGCACTGTCAGGATTGTCGACTTCCAGGGCGCAAGATTTGGCCCGATATGCTACGATCTGATGTCGCTCGTCTATGATCCGTATGTCATTATGCCTCCCGAAATGCGGGATTTGCTGACGGACTACTATTTTGCAAAATTCGAAGCTTCATCCATTTCCAGCCTGTCCCGGATTGGCAGGGAGGATTTTGCAAAATTCGCAGTTGTAGCCGGGCTGCAGCGGCTTATGCAGGCGCTCGGGGCATATTCATTCCTCTCGATGAAGAAGGGGAAAACGGGGTTTCTCAAACACATTCCAGCCGGGGTGAGAAATCTCAGAACTCTGATTGACAAGTCTCTCAGAATATATAGTTTTCCGGTGGACTTGTCGCCGCTTCAAAAAATCCTGGGTTCTGCGAATATTAGCTGAATCACGTTTCTCAACGGATGTTGGGGGCGAACACGGCCAACACCCCTCTTTGTCCGCACAGTTGCGTAATACGCAGAGCAGGTGGCCGTGGCGTCAGTGTACCAACAATAACTGACACATTGCATTTTTTAGTAAAATATTTATGAGAATGCTTGATAAAACCGTTTTGTGACATATAGTTTGCGCTCTGTTTAATAAATATTTGGGCTGGTAGCTCAGCGGTAGAGCAGCGCCCTTTTAAGGCGTTGGTCCCGGGTTCAAATCCCGGCCAGCCTACCATTTTTATATAATTTGAAATTAACTTTGTTAAAATGTCGAGGAGTCTGAAATGAGCAAGGTCTGTGAAATTTGCGGCAAGAAAAAGGTTGTGGGCGGCACGGTAGTCCGTCGCGGTCTCGCCAAGAAAAAAGGCGGTATCGGAATGCACGTCGTCAAAAACTCGAAAAGGCTTTTCAAGCCCAATATTCAGACAATCCGCGTGAAAACAGGGACCACCGTAAGAACCATGAAGGTATGTGTCTCCTGCATCAAGTCGGACAAAATCAAAAAGGCCTGAAAAACAATTGTTGATTTTTCAAGCTAACAATTAATTTCAATCATTTCATTGGTGGCCGTAAAGGAACTTGACCGTAAGAAAATTGTATTTTCCCAAGGAACGCCGTATGGCTTGAAACTTGTAGCCACGGCC
>CAIQLG010000424.1 GCA_903872565.1 uncultured Lentisphaerota bacterium
AGTCCAGCCCTTTGGTCCCGGGGTATTCGATGGTCGTCCAGGTGTGCCCGCTCCACGTCTGGCCCAGGTCGGACGAATGCCAGGTGGGGATCTTGTACACTCCGGGCTTGCCCGGGATTTCAAAGGCATCATAGAACCAGCACGTGATCTCGCGCTCGCCAGCCTGGTATTTCACTCCAAGCGGCATCAGCCGCGTCTGCTTTTCCCAGGTCAGACCGCCGTCATGGCTCACGCGGCCGTTGGGCTTGTCTGGCAGAAAAGTAGCTTCCGCATCCCACCCAAACGACCAATTCAGATAGATAGTCTTGCCGAAGCGCACCAGGCCTGGGCCCAGGCAATTCCCCTCGTCTGGACATTCATCCTTCGCGGCGACGATCTGCGGCGGGCCGATTTCCACCGTCACATCCGCCTCTTTTCTGATCACAGCTTCGCTCGCCAGTACTGGCATTCCATTGTAATTTAACATTGGGGTCTCCTTTTTCTCTGTCAGGGCCGCTTATTTCATGTCGTCCGGGAGGCGTTTTACATACACCTTGACGTTCATCACCTTGAACGTCGTGTAAAAATAAAAGCCAACCCGGTCGTAACCTACGCCCACGACAGGCTGCTTGTCCGTGTCGCTCAATACTTGTTCGCCGTCGACAAAAAAGCGCAGCTGCCCCTTGTCATTTTCCACCACAACCTTGTGGGGGGCGTCCTGGGAAATCAGTTTTTTCGGCGCTGCATCGAGCTGCCGTTGCTGCCCGTTTTTCAGCAACTTGTTCAGGGTGTTCATCTGCCCGCCGAACTGAAAGAAATATCCCGCGCTCAACGGGTTTTTATTTTTTTCGATCGGCTGGACATGGATGAATGAACTCAAGTCGCTGAGTCCGACCTTCGGCTTCGGCTGATCCTTGAAAAAAATGATAGGCTTCACGTCCGAGACGGCCTCGAATTCCATCCGGAGGAAGCCCGGCGGATAATCCGAGGGGAACCCCTGGGCGGATATCAACATGCCGCTGCCCCGGAGGAAACCGTTCTCCACCTTCCAGTTTCCGTCAACCACCACCCAGTCTTTCCCCAGTTCCGTCCGTTTAAAATCATCGCTAAAAACCAGCGTCCAGCCAGCCTCCTCTGCTGTGCCAGTCACCTGCGCCCCCTCCGTTTTTTTTACGTCGTCCGCCAGGCAACCGCCCAGCAACCAGATCATCAGCACCGCGCTTGCAACCATGTAGACTGTTTTCATTTTTTGTTGTCCCTTCTCTTTGAGTTTAATCATATCGTAACCGTTCACGGGGACGAAACTTGACGCTGGAAATCCAGCCAAGGCCTATACGATAGCATCGTTTTTCAGTTGTGCATCAGCAGTTTTAAAAAAAAAACGATTCATTTTAAAACCGGAGCTGATATCACATTGACACCGATGTTATAGTCCGTGAACACCTGATTCTGTGACGCCCTTTTCGGCCATCATTTCTTCTTTTATTTTTACTTTTAAAATGCGTCCCGAAATGGCATTTATCTCATTCGGGCGAATCATTTCCGAACATTTAATTTGTCCTCCAATTCTTTCAAATATGTAGGGTCTGGCTTGAATCCTAGGCTAGTCGCCTTGTCCAGATGTTCCTTTGCCTTTACATAGTCGCAAATGTAGAAATCAAGAACCGACCAGTTTGAGTAGAGTAGCGGATATGTTGGTTCGATTCTCTCTGCAACTTCGTAGAGGGCTTTTCCTTTAGCAAACTCAACATTAGCTTCTGACTTATTATTCTCTTTGAAATATTGTCCCAGTATGGTGTGTGCGAAAGCCAAATCGACAATGATGCGAGCATTATTTTGTGGGAGCTTGCTCGCCATCTCAAGAAAACGGATTGACTCCTTTAGATTATTTTCGGTGTCTTTTGTTTGGGGATCGGGGTCACACCTATTTTTTTATATTATTGATTTGCAATAATTCATTCTTGATGATAAGCGACTCTCATATATTTTAGTAAAATATCTATCGAAAGCCCGGAGAACAACTCGGTCACATCACCGTCGGAGCATTATCGTGTGGCAGGTTTAATATGGCCAAAAGAATATTCAAGGACAAATCGCTTGGTAAAAGAGTTGAAAATGCAGATAATATATTATCTAAAAATAGGTGTGACCCCGAATGCCTCCGTGAATGCCGGGCTGGTGGCCTCTTTGTTTGACGCTTCCCTCAAACTCTGCGAGTTTGCTTTGTGCTTCGCACGGTTTACGGCCAGAACCGGCCACTCCGCCGATCAATTTTATTAAAGAATGACATTAAATCGGTATAATTGTGTTTGCATTTCCACTGTACTCAAAACCAATAATCCACCAATCCATAAATCCATTAATCATTCATAGGCTTCCAGTTCATTCTTCCTCCCCTTCCGCCAGTGATTTGAAATAGGCATCGACAGTGTCCTCATAGCCAGACGGAGTGTTTTCTTTTCCGTTATATTTGAAAAAATTATCTTTCCCCTTCTTGAAGTTGTTCTTGTCAATGTCAGACTTAACCGCCTCATTGATCGCCGTTTTTGCATCCATGAGTGAAGAGAGGATGTCTTCCCTGACCTGTCTGAACTCGAGTCCCCTGCCCTTCGAGTTGTTTTTTGAAATGATTTTCATCTTTGATATTGCCTCCTCGAGATCTCCTGTGGGAAGATTCTGGACAGTGAGTTTGCGCAGGAGAGCTTCGGCCTTCTGCTTGAGTTCGACCTGGCCTGCGGAACGTTGTTCCAGATCCCTGTTGTTGTCGGGAGTCTTTCCTCGCAGTCCCTCATGTCCTACTCCCGACTGCTTTCCGCCGCCGGTCGCGCCGCCCTGTGCCTCCTTGGAAGTGTCCTTGATTGTGCCTTCCTCGAACGGAGACTCCGTAAGACGCGTAGGCGTATTCCTTCCGCCCTTTCCGACGGCGGTATTTCCGACAAACTGTCCGGAGGATTTTCCACTGCGGCCTTCACCGGAGCGACCTGCAACCTCGTTGTCGTTCGGAAGGACGTTCCCTGTTATTCCTTTCGCCTGCATGCTGTTGATGTTTCCATCGCTGGTGCCCCATCCGAGCCCCTCGTCCGAGTCCAATGTTGTCGAATTGGTGGAATCCTGGCTGTCCTTTGTCATGTCCTGCTCGGATTCGATGAGATCTCCGATTATGTCGGTTAGTTCGTTCGGCAGATCCGTCAACTTGATGTCCGGCGAGCCTTCCCCCTGCTCGGCATTCCATTTTATGTTGTCCGGCTGATCAGCGAGCCAGCGTTCGAGATTCTGCTCCACAGCCTCCGCCGACTTCTCCGCAGCTTCCTCGTTCAGAGTTGCAATTTCAATGCTGGCCTTCTTCTTGAGGGCATCTCCTGCCTTCTGCAGTTCCTCATACATCGAGACAAGCTCCTCGGCCATCTTGGAATTTGAGAAATCCTGCCTTCCCAGCTTTGAAAGATCATTGAACTCCGCCTTGAAAAATTTTGCAAGATCAAGTTCATTCGCGGAGAGTTTTCCTAGGAGATCTTCCTCATTTTTCGTCCAGTCCTCCGGATTTTTCTTGTCGAGTTCCACCGTGTTTTCCATCAGCTTCTTCTGCTCCTCCTTGAACTTGTCCAGATCCTTCTTCAACCCCTTGAGCTTTTCAAGGAGAGCCAGATCCTGAAGTTCCTCCTTGGTCTTGTCCTCCTTGGCTGCCATTTCCTTTTTTCCCAGAGCCAGCAGGTTGAGCAGCTCCTCGATTTTAGCTATAAGCTGTCTCTGCATGAGGATTATCTTGTTCAGGGAGATCTTTGCCTCCACCTTCTTTTTTTCATTAAACACGTCCTCGAACTCGCCAAGGATTTCCGTGGATATGCCATCCTTCAGTCCATTGATTCCGGTTCTCATGGCTTCGCTTATCCTGCCGGTTTTGCCGAGTTCCGCCGCGGTGTCCGCGGCGGATTGGATCTGCCTGTGAACTTCATGCTGTCCCGCGTCGATCTCTGCAAGTTCGCCCTTTATTTTAATGTTCTTGATTCTTCCGCCAAGCATGTTCTGCACCTCCTTCTGTTTCTCAAGCGCCTTGATCAGGAACGCATAGAGTTTGCCTTCGGAATCACTCTTCACCAATTCCGCCAGTATCTTCGAGTTGTCAGTCACATGAATCGAGATAGGTATCTGTGTCAGACCGACATGTCCTCCGGGAAAGTTGTCGAAAGCCCTCGCCCATATCTTATATGAGGCGTTCGGTGCGAAGTTCGCACTGTCCGCAGAGAGTATCCAGGCTTCGCGCAGGCTTTTCCTGTTGAGATCATATTTGAACGACTTCAGGATTTTCTCTTCCGGCGGATTTCCCATGAATATGTCAATGCGTTTCACAGCGATATCATCTTCGGCGAGAAGCTGGATGGAAATCTTCTCTCCGGGAAGCATCTCGATGTTGCTGTTCCTATTGAGAAATCTTATTTCAGGGGTACGATCTTCCACCGGTGTAAGCTCGGCGGTCCAGGCATCCTTGTTCACAAGTCCCCTTTCATTTTTCACATTCGCGTTAAAGATGGTATGCGAGGAAAGAGTGTATTTGAATCCTGTGGAATCGGTGAGATGGCGGCCGTTGGCGAAGAAGCTGGCCTTGGATCCAGCCGGCAAAATTGACGAAACATCCACCTGTGAATCCTTCAATATCTCAATGTTCCTTTTCATCTGGGCAAGAGGATACGCCTCCTCTCCCGCATACTCGGGTGGCCTGATCATGACCGCCACGTTTTCAAATCGAGGTTTCATGACGACGCCTACAGTGAACCATCTGCTCGACTCATGCCTGCTCCTCACGGAATAGGACAGCTGCGAGGTTATGTTTTTAAGCTCCATGGAGAATCCATTGTCGCCCCTCTGCATTTCATGGGAGTCAAGTGAATCCTGGTTCCTGACGATGAGTGTGAGCTCTCTTGCCGCCTCTGTGCCCCTGGTCGCGGTCGCGACGATGTTGCACGAATCTCCCTCGAGGATCTCAATGTCGCCCGGAGAGACATTGAACTGCGTGTAGTTGAGCGACACCAGCTGGGAACATGGATTGATGAAACGTAGCAGAGCATTGCGGGCATGCCTGTGGAACACGGCGGAATAAACCCCCAGTACAATTATAGCGACGAGCAGCATCCTTTCCGCCAGGATGAAATTTCTTGTCTTCAGCACCGAAGATATATGGAGTCTTATCTTCATGCAGTTCTCGGATGCCCGGGCAACGAAATAATTCTTCATGGCAGTCGGAACTCCGTCATCCTGATTGAAACAGATCGCATTTATCATGCTGTTGTCTTTGATTGCATATTCCTTTTCAAAGCCTGTCGCCAGCTTCCTGTAGCCTGTCTTCCTGGAAGCGAACAACCAGATCAGCCAGAAGACGAGGGCAAAATTGAGAACTGCGACCGCTGACAAGAAGAATATCCTAATCCAGGAATTGAAGTTCAGTATGTTGTCCAGGGAAAAGAGGAAGAAAAGCATCAAGATGTCGGCCGACAGCGCGGCAAGAACCGCGACGATGGACTGCCTGAACTTGCCGACAGTCTCATATCTATTTAAGGTCTTGTACAAATCCCCTGTCGCCATCAATGGTCTCCTTGTTTAACTTCAGTGCCGATCCCGGCTTCACCGCGCCCAGCGAAGGCACGATGAAAAGCCGCCTCGCCTTTTCCGATTCCTGCTGCTTGCACCTTATCAGCACGAACCTCTTGTCGAGCTGCCATTCTTTTTCGGGCAGATGCCAGGTCATCAATTCCAGATGCCAGATGCGGATGCCGCGGACTGGATTCCCCAAATCGTCAACAAAGTCAGATCTCTGCTTGTATGCAAGCGTCTTCGCATAATTTCTGGATCCTTCCAGCTTTAATATACATCTGTCCTTGAAAAAATCGTCCGTCAGAGGAAGCACCTTCCTTATTCCTTCCAAGTCATTGCCCTGCAGAGGATTGCTCCCGATGCCCGACGGGATGTTTCCAGAAAGTCCTCCGATGGCATAAGTGTCAGTCAGCACAAAGAGGTCGTATGTTCCGGGAAGCAGGTTTCCGAAATCAAATACGCCACCATCCGAGATTTTTGCGGCGAGCACATTTTCCCTTTCGATGTCGAACGCCGAAACCTTCTCCAGCTTGCCAAGGCCTTCCACTGAACCTTTGAAGGGCACTGCGTTTGTGGCCTTGTTTCCGGGGAACTGTAGAGAGGCGGGATATGAAACTTCGCCGATTGTCTGCCCTTTCTCGCCCTTTATCTGGCGCTGCAGGAACATCTTATGCTTTCCGGTTTTGTCCCTGATGTAGAACGCCGCAGAAATTATATGGCCAGTGACTGTCGAACCATCGAGAAGCGTTATCTTCGTGATGAAATTCATGAACGGATATTCCTTCTCGTCATAATAGAATTTCTCCGTGCTTCCCGACTCCTTGTAGACCCAGGGTTTCTTCATGTCCTCGGTTTCAACCTTGTTATCGATGGATACAATGTCCTCAAGTCGGAACTGTTTCTGCCGGCTCTCCTTCAACGGGGTTATTGTCAGAGGATTTGCGCCTATCATTTCCAGGGTGCCGGAAATGACCGCGCCATCATTCATGGTGACAATGGCATCGACGCTTTGGGGATCCTTTTCAACTCCTGACATGGAAAATGCCGAAACAAGAATGAGCAAGGCCACAAGCTTTGATATCACAAGGCGGAGCGGATCAAGACATGGCAATATTTTCATAAAAAAGTTCATTTGAATCTTCCTATTGTCAAATATAGTCTAAACCTCAAGCCACTTCAAGGGAGAATGGAACTAAGTTAAGGGGTTACGTAACACGTCAGTTTTTGATGTTACATTCGTTGTAGCCACGGCCATGTTGGCCGTGTTCGCCCCCAACATGGGGGCGGTTACAGCAAATATCCCAATAAAAACTCTTGACGCATTACGAGGTTTCCGCCAAAGTAACTCGGGTCTATTGACCCGAGAGTCGCGGGTCAAATAGACCCGCGCTACTCTGGGCTTAAGAGGGATTAATCTTAATGGCTGGCAATGTCAATTTGTTTTGCAATTTCTTCGAAATTAGCCGCAGGGCCGAAATACAATGGGCCTGCTTCATCAGATTTTATCGCTTCAAAATGTTTCTTGCCACATTTTATTTTCATGTCTTCCGACGGACGCAATTCCTGTCCTGCTGATTTTGTCTCGGCTACGAAGTAAATCCTCCTGTCCTTCTCGAAAACGACAGCCCAGTCGGGCGTATAGTTCCCTAGAGGGGTTGGTCTTTTGAATTTCCTTGGGAGTTTCATGTAAAATTTCACATTGTCAAGACTGTCAAAGTCTTTCGCGAATCGCCTTTCAGGATTAGAATCGTGATCTATTTGGACATACGGATTCATATCCTCCTCGGCAATGAATACTGTCTTCTCTGATTTTTCAACCTTTTCCAATCCATCCAGAAATTCCTCGATTTCCTCGCTTACAAACGCCCTCATATCCCATCCCGTGACAGCAGTTTTTATCTTCTCATATTTGATTCCGTCAACCATAAGTTCAAGAAGAACACCATTTATCGTGCTACTGGCCTGTTCAATAAATGAGTCTGGATTCTTTCTTGCTTCATTGAGCTTCCCGGACTGACTCAATATCTTGAATATCGTAGCACGAGTTAAACCAGTCTTTGTCTGAATTTCCGTAAGGACATCAGGAATCCAATCGGATGGAATGTATTCTATTTCTTTGGGATCCGAAATCCTTGCATTCCCATCCACTCCTTTTTCCATATCAATTTTAAGCCGGTGGACTGTCCTAAGAAGACTAATAGAATGGATTTCTAATCCTCTCATTTTTCTCGCAGACAATTCTACAAGTTTTTCTGTATCAAACTCTACCCTGTATCGTGTTGCTGTAGAAATTCTATTCCATAGTTCCAAAAATTTTCCGTCATCAAGCAACCTCTCGCGTGGCTTGAGCTTGCGTCTTTCTCGTGACGGCTTAATACGATTGCCAAATTCTACTCCGCAGTCCTCGGTAAGTTCACGCTGTAGATCCTTTGCGAAATCCGCAAATGACTCACTGGCAAAAACAGTAAGAGTTGCTATGCTTCCATCTACCACCTGTTTTCCGTCTTGGTCCACCGGAAGTCGCAAGCCTCTGCCGATCTTTTGTCTTTTCGAGATTTCCGAATTGGACTCGGTCAATGTGCATATCTGAAAGACATTCGGATTGTCCCAGCCTTCCTTCAACGCCGAATGTGAGAATATGAAACTCAACGGCTCGTCTGCGGAAAGAAGCCGCTCCTTGTCGCGCATTATCAGATTGAAAGAACTTGATTGTGTATCGGCCTCAGTAGCGTTGCCCTTCAAAGAAAGTTCCTCGAAGGGGGAATGAATATTCTTCTTGTCAATCGAGAAATATCCGTCATGGATTTTTGACGCTTCAAAAGGAATCAAATCCTTGTATTCCGGTTTATCGGTAAACTTATTGAATGCTTCCTCGAACCACTCCGCAAATTTGCCCTTTCTGGCAGATCCGGTCTCCGCATCCAAGTCTCGATAATTCGCCACTCGATCTATAAAGAAGAGTGAAAGCACTTTTATACCATGCCCCTTTAACATTTTTTGCTTCTCGAAATGCCTTGAAACTGTATTTTCAATCTGCTGGCGCATAATCAAGTCAGTGAGACCACCGATTGTCTCACCTTTCCGGATCATTCTGCCATTGGTGAATATTACAGTCTGATTGTCAAGGTTCACCGAGTCAATGATATATCCGTCCCTATATGCGTCTCTCTCATTTGACAACTTGTAAAGGTTGGTTTCGCCCGTGGATCTTGCTCCAGAGTTCAAGTTTCTTTTTGCACTGACGATCTTCCGCTCAACTCCATTTTTCGTATTCACGTCAATTCTGAGCTTGACTGTTATCGCGGAAGAACAGGATTTCAGATCAACAAGCTCGACAAACGCGCAGTTCCCGCCTCTTTCAACGACCGTGGAGTCAACTTCTATCTTCTTGACAAGCCCGAGATCATAAGCCTGCACCGGATCTAATTTGTATATTAAGTTGTAGCTGTTCCTGTGAGTTGCCGAATAGCGCAGTGAAAACAAGGGATTCAGATTGGCAAGAGCCAGCTTCCGCTTTTCCGACTCCATGTTCTGCGGTTCATCAATAATAACGATAGGCCTGGTGGCGCGAATGTATTCGATAGGGACTCCCCAGTCGCTGTTGCGGTAGATGATGTTTCTGCTGTTTTCCGACAATTCTTCACTGGCCTTCGAGAAGGAGTCAATATTTATCACCATAATTCTTGGAGACTGGCTTCGCGCATAACTTTTCGCCTGTCCTCTCCGCTTCGGATCAAAAACCTCAAAGTCCATTCCAGGATTCGTATAGAGCAGATTGAAATCCGCCTTGGTGATCTCAAGATTCTTAAGGACTCCTTCCCGTATCGCAATGCTTGGCACTACAATTATAAACTTGCTGAAACCGAAATCCTTGTGCAGTTCGTGCATTGTCCGCAGAAATACGTATGTCTTGCCTGTGCCAGTTTCCATCTCGATTGAGAAGTTCATCCCATCGAGTGATTCTGAAAGTGGCAATTTATTTCTTCCCTGTACCTTCCGAAGATTTTCCAAGACATTATCCTCTTCGACAACAAGCCTGTTTGCAAAAATAATGTCGTTGCCGACCTGTAAATCATCACCGCCGGAAATTGCGACAGATTCCGAGCCGGTTCCTGCCGATTGCCCATTGAACAATTCCAAGGCCGAGTTTATTGCCTCTCGCTGATACGGCTTGTCGTGATCGAATTGAAGCTTCATACAAACTTCACCTCTATGTCGGCATCCTTGAACTGCAATGCCGCATTCTTCTTCATCTGATCATTTCCGTTGAAACTCTCGTCCAGCAGAATCACCTTGCGCGGCTTTGTCTCTAAAATAGAATCGAGAATTTCCTGCTTCATTTTGCGAATCACGCAGATTGCAAGTGTTCCATCGTCAACGGAATACCAAAAGGATTTTCCGACAGTTCTCTTCTCAACAGTTGCCGTAAGTTCCGCCTCTCCGGCAAGCATCAGCTCATAAAGCAGGTCTTCGTCTTTAGTTCCAGTTTTTATCGTGCTGACACTCTCCTCGATCTGTCTTGGCAATTCCTCGGGCGACACGCATTCCCAGTCCCGAATCCGGTTCTCTCCGAGCTTGAAAACCTTGAATCCCAAATCTTCGGGAACATCTCGAGCGCTCCCCGGCAGATCACCCTCAGACTTCTTCTCCATCTTCCGTATGACTCTCCGTATCCGCTCCTTGCAGATCTCAGCAATGTTCCGAGGTTTGCCAATCGAATCGCAGAAATCGGCACCTGTTTTTTGATCTTTATTATCTGGATCAAGAACTTCTGGTAATTGTACGCAAATAAACTTGCGACTCCCTTCGTCATTCCGATTCAATTCCATCACTGCTTGAGCTGTCGTTCCAGAGCCGGCGAAGAAATCGACTATTAAATCATTATGTTTTGCATTAGAAACACTTATGATTCCTTTCAACAATTCTATCGGTTTAGGATTGTCGAAAATATTCTTGCCATCAAAAAGTTTTGATATTTCTTCCGTTGCACCTTGATTGTGCCCAAATTCATCATGATGCCACCAATTTGTAGCACATTGTCCTCCCTCCTCTTCAAGCTCTTTCTTGTAATATTTTTTGCGTGGAAATCCTGCTCCGTTTTTAGGGAAAATAATTCTCCCATCTGCTAACAGAGACTTAAACGTTTTTTCCTCACCCATCCATTCTTCCTCTAAAACTGTCCCATTGGGTAATTTGATTTCATATTTGCTTCCACTTTGCCCTGAACCAACTTTCCATGGTTTTGAAGCCCATTCGCCACGAGGATCATTATCTGGATTTGCAAAATCACCTGTCAAACTGACCTTGCCAACACCTGTTATCTTTAATGTTTCTTTATCTTTTGCATAAACAATTATATGCTCGGCTACTAATCCTAACATCTTTGTTTTATCATTAGGTTGATTGTGGCGACGACGCCAATGGATATTTCCTTCAAAATTTTCCTCTCCGAAGATTTCATCCATTATCATTCTGAGGTTGTGGACTTCATTGTCGTCAATCGAAACAAAGATTACACCGTCGTCCCGGAGAAGCTGACGAGCAAGGAAGAGGCGAGGATAGGTCATTGAAATCCAGTTGGAATGGTAGTGCCCGTTGTCTTTTGTGTTTTTCTGGAACGGGACATCGCCGAGCCAATTTCCTTCCTCATCCTTGATTCCGGCGCGTTTCTGATAATCGTCAATCTTTTCCTTGAACCTGTCCGGATAGACGAAGCTGTCACTGCCTGTGTTATATGGCGGGTCAATGTAGATCATCTTGATTTTGCCGTGATAGACTCGCTGGAGCAGTTTCAGGACTTGAAGGTTTTCCCCTTCGATGAAGACATTCTTGCTGGTGTCGAAATTGATTGACTCCCCACGGCATGGAATGAGGGTTTTACCTTTGATTGACTGCTGAATCTGCCTGAAGCAGTCTGATTTTCCCGCCCAGCCAAGCCCGTAGCGTTCGCGGGAATCCTGAATGGAAGTTTCAAGAACTCGTTTCAGTTTATCGAAGTCAATCTTGCCTTCCGTGAAAACTTCGGGCGATTCTTTTTTCAGAAATTCAATTATTTTGGGATGAACTGCATTGTCGGGCAATGGTTCCTGAATGGCTTTTTTCGGCATCTGGTCTCCTTTGAGTTTGCGAAATCCGCAAATCCCAAAAAAGAGGGCGCGGACTTCAAGTTCACACCTCTCCAGAAGGGTTACGACACCCCGAGACAGAAATGCGAAACAAGAAGGCGCGCCCAAATGGACGCGCTCCCCGTTGCCTGCTTCTGTCTTTGAAAAGTCGTAATTTTCGGTTGAAGCAATACAGCGATGAACGCTAAAATTATGTTAATCTATTTTTTAGTATATTTTTCTTTTTATCTCCCTGTTTTCAGGAATGTGTTAATTATTTTCAACGTATAATTCTCAACTCCGGTCTTGTTGCCTCGTTCATTTCCCTGACGAGGATGTCCACCTCGGTGGATGAATTTTCGTCTTTTACAAAATCATTCAATTTTCAAAGAGTTCCCGCAGGAAGTTTTTTATGTCATCAAGGCAAGGATTACTGAAATCCCAATACCCTTTTTGGGCTCCGAGGCCGAGTGAGTTAACGATTGGCGAACGCGAAGCGAGATAAGTCTGCACTCTTGCCTTCTGGTCATTGAATGTTTCTTTTTCCGATGGAGACAGAGAAGGCGCAATGCAAGAGATATAGCTTTCTATGCAGGAAAACTGAGGCATTGACTTGATCGTTTCCAGGCAGAGATTCTCGAGCATGCCAGTTCCTTTATTGTCGGGCATGATGAAAATGCCTATATGCGGGATACTGGTTCTTTTTATCTCATTTGCCTTATCAGGAACAGAGAGATTGTGTGTCTTAATAATGTGACATACGCTTTCGAAAGCGGATTGGGCAGGATTTGTTTCGGCATCACGGATAAAACCAAGTCTCTTGATCTTATTAAATCCTTCCTGATTATACAATGCCGGAAATTCTAATGGAAACCTGTCTTTGCCGCCAATGTCAAGAAGTTGAATATTATTTATCCCTATGTGCTTTAAAAGCGCTTTGAAGAAATTACATTCATCTTTACCCTCAACAGCAAGAAAACGTTCGGATTCTATTCTTAAGTTCTTGTCCATCAGCGTACCTCAAAATCTTTTTCAATGCCCGCCTTTAGTACCTGTGGTGTGTAGGCAAAAGCACTGTGCCTCTCTCCTTCCCTGTCAATGCGATAAAGCCTTATATCATCTTCTTGAGATTTATCCTCCTCATACACCTTTGAAAACGCCTGTATGCACTCGTATGAATGAGTTGTTGCAAACAACTGGACATTGTATTCTTTGCATGCGAGATAAATCGCCTTCCACAAAATGGACAGAGAGGAATAATGAAATCCGTTCTCAATCTCATCCAGAAGCAAGACCCCGTTTTTCATTGCGGATACTGCGGCCAGAATAGTCAGCATCCTCCGCATTCCATCTCCCATAATATTAACGGGGAAAAGTAGTTCAGCGCCCACATCAACATAAATCATATTTGCTGCGCCCATTCTTATGTCGGATATCCTTGGTTCTATTCCTTTCAATACACTGATAAGGTTGTCCAATTTCTTTTGGACAAGTAGAGTCTCCATCTGTTTGCTGTTGACAATCATGGAAAACTTAGGACTTAGCATTGAACATGGAAGTTCTTCCTTATAGTCTTTATCAATAATGGTAGTAGCCTCTTTGTCTTTGACGCTGATATTACCTTTGTGGATTTTATCCCTCCAAGCAAACTCCAAATTAATTCCCTTTACCTTTCTGGGAGTAGATGTAAGAGCAATATTACCATCTTTCGTCTCCTCTATCTTATCCATCTCCTTTTTTTCAGAAGTAATAACCTTGTATGATGGGGAAATTTTCAATTTTCTATTGCAGTCATCAAGTATTCCTTCGAACGAAATCGGGATGGAAAAGTCCAAATTCCTAAACATGAAGCTGAAATCATTATCACTGTCCAAGCCAAGATCCCGAAAAACATGAATATTCACTGAAAGAAGAGGATTAGACATACCAGAAAGGAGAAATATGCCCTCCAGGACAGATGTCTTTCCACAATTATTCCTGCCAACGAGTAGATTCATTCTTTTCATATCTGATAATTCTAGATGGGTAATTCCCCTGAAATTATCAATTTTAAAGGACTTGTATCTCATGCGCTTTTCCTTTTAGTGAGATTTGGTTGCAAACAATAAATATCATATGATATTCTTAAAAATCCAGTCCATCATTTCATAAATTGAAGGTGGAATGAGGTACGGCTTTCATCTTGATATCCCATTTCATGCCCAGGGTGAATGCGATTTTGGCAAGGCTCTCTATTGTGAGATTGGCATGTCCACGCAAAATCTTGGTGATGTATGCTGGGCTCACTCCAAGCTTTTGGGCAAGTTCCCTGCGGTTGACATCCTGCCTGTCCATCTCGGAGATTATCTTATCTGCAACATCAAGCAGGAGCATTTCCTCGAAATATGCAGAAGAATGAGGCTCATTGTGATCATCAAAGACGAATCCGTCTTTGGCCTTTTGAATTTTAATTTTGTTCATGGCATCCTCCTTGGATAGTAATTTTCGGGCAAAATAATTTTAATTGAATCGCGTTTCTTGGATAAAATAAAATTTTGCTTTGCATTTTTCCCGAGTTTAATTTCCTGTGATTGCCTTTTCTTCTTATCTTTCTTGAAATAGTGAGTGCAAATTATCACGCTCCTCGAAAATTCATCATAAAAAAATAAGACTCTGGATCCTGTTTTGGTTTTCAACTCAAAAATTCCACCGCCTACATCCCTATATTTCCTGTTATCATAAATCGGGCCATGCTCGGCAAGATGATCAATTCGGGCTTTGAGCCGATCGTACTCCTGCCCGTTTTCTTGCTTGAAATTTTTCAGGCATTCCCTTACGTCGGTGTCATCTCCGACGGCAATTGAATAAATGGTGAACTCTTTCCCTTCCTTTATTAAGGAATAAATCCATATAAATTTAACCTATAAGTTAATTATGGCAAGCAATCTGAGCAAGAAAAACAAAGTTTTTTAGGTGTTGCCTGCTTTTTCATTTCAGTTTCAGTGTTGTTTCATGTAAGGCTGAATTTCCTTCTTAGAATCCATTCTGTAACGAGGAGCGCCATGAGCGCCAGGAAGAACCATGGTGTCTCGAAGACGAGCCTTTTTTCCATTTCGACCTTTTTGGCTGCGATGCTTTCGTAGATGTCGTTTTCCAGCTTGTCGCGCTCATCCACATTATAAATATGTTTTCCTGTGGAATAGTCAAGGAATCTGGACATTTCAGACTTGAGTTCCCAGCTTTCCCTTATGCTTTCGCCGGAAAGTATCAGCTTGAATCTCTGGCGCAATATCTTTTCCTTGTCGTAGCATGCGACCTTCAGCACATATCTGCCGGAACTGACAGAGTTGAAGACGCATCTGTAGAATACGCCTTTCTTCTCCATAGGGAGGGAAGCATAGACTGTGCCATTCGCGAGATTGAGGAGATCCGCATTGACTTTCAGATCAGCATCCTTTCCTCCAGGGATGCTGACAAAGGCGTTCACCTCCAGTGTTTCTCCCAGGTAAAGCTCGGTATTGTTCACAGAGATCTTGAGGATGTCGCTCTCGTTGCCAGACTGCGAATAATTCAGGAGCTGCTTCCAGAAATCATTGAAATTTCCAGTCCTTGCCAATGCGCCCCCCCAGAAGGGAAGCGAATTGGAAAGCACGCCTATCACAGTGCCTTTCCCGAAATGCTGAACTGCCACAAGCGGCTGACGCGCTCCCTGCGAATCCGCCCAGAGAAGGACTTTGGCTCCACTTTTAACAAGCTTCACGGCGTTGACAGATTTCAGGACGAAATCGGGGTCCTCGGAATTGCGGGCGATTATCTCGCGGACTCTGCCGGAAAAACTCTCCGACTCCGCATCGTCCACTGAAATCTTGAAGTTTCCTGTGATGAAGGAATTGTCCGCATGGACAAATGGCGACAGCCTTTTCAGGGGGGAGCTTTCCGGAAGAATGCCAAAGGAGTCCTTTCCGCCGAGCAGGATAAGGCTTCCGCCGGCGTTCACATATTTTTCCAGGACATTCTCCTCGGTGTCCGTAAGGGCAGGCCTGTTGTGCGAGCCGAGGACTAAGGTTCCGACATGGGACATTTTCTCGGAGGAATCTGGCAGTCCGTCCTTGAATGCCTGATCGGGCTCGATTCCATGCAGTGAATATTTTCCGTCGGCGACCTTGTAGAACGCGGTGAACTTTTCCTGGTTCTGTTCGAGAAAGCGGATCACCGGCCTGAAGCTGTTCGACAGTTCAGGAAAGTAAACGACAATCTCGGAATCGTCCTTGACAAGTTCGACGGCCATCTCGCGCGAGTTGTTCAGATATGTGATCTCGCCGGGCAATTTGTCCAGCTGAAACTTCAAGACATGCATGCCTTCAGTCTTGAAGACATGCTTTACGGTCTCTGTCGTGTCCCCCCCGTTGAGTTTTAAAACTCTTTTCCCGATTAACGCTCCGTCCTCGAATATGCTGAACTCCACGGAGCGTCCATCGCCAAATCCATGAATCAACACTGGGATCTTCAGGTCAATCTCCTCGTTCAATTGAACCCTGTCCGGGCATTTGAATGATTCTATTCTCAGATCCTTGCTTCCCTCCAGATCGGTGCCCGTCCTCACACAGAAGATGGGAACCTGTATGCCGGCGCCTCTGAAGCCTGAATAATCATTTCCATCGGAGAGGAAGACAATGGCGGCGGTTTCGAAAAACCCGATATCCTTGTCAACCTGTTTGACCGCCGTGGCGAAATTAGTGCCTCCTGAAACCTTTCCCTTGTCCAGTTCCGCGATCCCAGGCCTCTTCTCCACAGTCTCATTAAAAGTATAGAAGCTCATAGGATAACCTTTGATCCTGGAGAATTTTCTGTCCTTCAAAAAACTGACGGCGGCATCGTATCTGGTCTTAGCCCCCTTTTCATCGGCACACCCCATAGAGAGGGATGAATCTATCAGGAAGGCAATGTTGGATGTCTTCCTGTTCTCCTCCA
This sequence comes from uncultured Lentisphaerota bacterium, assembly GCA_903872565.1. Classification (GTDB taxonomy): domain Bacteria; phylum Verrucomicrobiota; class Lentisphaeria; order Victivallales; family GWF2-50-93; genus CAIQLG01. Next base: position 16,620 of record CAIQLG010000424.1, read on the forward strand.
TCTTGTTCAGCACCGGGGAAAGTATCATAAGAATGATGCACAGGAAAGAGGCCGTCCTCAGAGCTGCAAGTATCATTTTTCTTTTTTTCGTCAGCACATGTCCGCTTCCGGAACGCAGGGCAAGGGCTAATGCAATGGCTGAGACGATTGCAATTACGCAGACGAGCCATACGGGGAGCAATGGGAAAAAGGAAAGCATCAGATTTTGCCTCCTTTTCTTGCGGATGCCGCAGGATTGAAATACCTCAGATGCTTGTCAACAATCAGGAACTCAATCAGCATCGCCAAGAACAGCAGCACAAGGAACAAACCTGCAAGGCTGTTTCCCCTTCTGCTGGATTCGACCTGTTCCATGACGGAGGAACCGGGAGAAATGAAGTTAACCTCATGCTCGATCAGTGATCTCAGCAGCTTTCCATTCGGCATTATTTCCGGTTTGCTTTCCTCCGCGTCCCCATTGAGCACGGCCGCCCTTATATCCGCACCGTCGAACGTTATAACTCCTGGGATACCAGTATCTTCGAAAGGAAAGGCTCTGCCCTTCACAGCACTGAGCCTGAATGTGCCGGAGGATTCCGAAACATCGATGGAATTGGACAGCGGCAGCAACTGGATATTATTTCCGCATGTTATGCTCTTCGTGTCGGGAATTCCATTTGCCGCATGGTCAATCAGATGCACCATCATCACAGGAAATGACTTGAGTTCGGGCCAGTTGCAGTAGTCGCTTCGGGCGGAAAACGCCGATGCTATCCAGCGGCCGCTTCCGATCCTGCGTTCGACAATCATGTTTTTCCCTTCTGCAGTCGCCAGGACTTTGTCCGAAGGATCAGTCCTAATCTCCTGCATGTATTTCCAAGATAGATAGTCCAGTTGCAGGAGATCGTTCATTATCGCCAGATCCTCGTTGAATTTTATCCCATTTTTCACGAATGGGATCTTGCCGCCATATATATTCACCGCAGAAATACCGGATTTTTTGAGAGTGCCCGTGATCTCTGAGAGACTGGAGGCCTTGGTCCTGGCTCCGGGAAATGAAATCACGGTACCGCCCTTTATGAGATAATCCGAAATCATAGAGGCATATTTTTCAGGAACAGCGTCAACATCGGCCAGCAGTATGACATGGATCCCCGAAAGCAACTCGGGGGTAATCTCTTTCACGGTCACGGTCTGGATGCTTACTCCATTGGATGCGGAAGCGTCAGGATCAAGGGCGTGCTTAATGAAGAAATAAGGATCTCTCTTCACGAATTCGTCCTCATACACGGCCAGCACCCTGACATTCTTGGAGACGGAAACGGCGAAATATCTCCTGTTGTCCATGCTGTAAGGGTCATCCTTCACGGACACTGATCCGGAGATCACGCCTTCCGAGACGGGGACAAATGAAAATATGCCGGATTGTTTTTCCCCACCCGCAAGTGTCAGGTCGCGAGTTTCGAGCGTCTTACCGCTGACTTCGAAACTCAATTCGGTATTGCACTCGGCCCTGCCGAAATTTTCGACATCATACTCCACTCTCATTGCCTTGTTGACCGTCTTAGGCTTGAATCCGGTAAATACCCGTGTCACTGAAATGTTCTCCTGAGTCCCCAAGACAGATCCAAAATATATCCTGGAGTCCTTGAGATCCTCATTCCTGTAGGGCTGCGACGGAGCCTGGCTCGACTGGAAATCCGAGATGAGGTAAATCTCATGGTTGGGATTCTGCGAAGTCAACATGAGTTCAGAAGCCTTCTTGAATCCGGCCGAATAGGATCCGCCGCAGCCCGTCAGCATGCTGTTTCTGACGGCCTCATCCGCCTTCCTGATGTCCTGTGTCAGGGAACCCCCCCTCCTTCCGGACAGGAATATCACCCCTGCCGAATCCCCTGTCCCAAGCATGCCGATGATTTCCTTCGCCTTTCTGCAGGCGGATGTGTAGGCTGTCTCCCCGGACGAATTTTTTCTGCACATTGAAAGTGTGTCGTCGAGGATTATCACCGCGTCAGTGTTTCCGGCAGACATATATTTGAATCCCCCGATCGACGGGCGTGAAAGCGCAAGCACTAGGAAAAGTATGGCAAGAGTCCTAAGGAGCATGAGAAGGATATCACGAAGTTTTCTCCGGAAGGAGAGCAGCATTTCACTTCTCTTGAAAAACTGCGTCGTTGAAAATTTCAGGCGAACTCTTTTCCTCCTGAAATACAGATGTATCAGAAGCGGGACGGGAAGCGCCAGAAGACCCCATAGGAAGATTGTGTTTCCGAACTGCATTAGTCCCTTGTCTTTAAAGATTCTATTTTTGAATCGTTTTTAAATTCTAAATCCTAAGCACCAAATACTAAACGAACTCGAAATTCGAATATCGAAATACGAAACAAGTTCGAAGTTTCAAAATTTCAAACATTTGAATTTTCTGCATTATTCTTTCGGATTTCGTGCTTCGGATTTCGATATTGAGTTGCTGGCAGAGCCAGCCTTAAAACAGTTCCTCTCTTTTTGTGAAATATGCGAGAAGTGACCTTTCAAAAGGACTCGAAGTGCTTATGGTCTCGAACATTATGTTCATTTTCTCGCATGACGCCTTGAGCCTCTGCACATATTCGTTGAATTCCCGCATGTAGGTTTCCCTGGAGAATTCGCTCTCGAACTCGACGACCTCCCCGGTCTCCATGTCCTCGAACTCGACAAGCCCCTTGTATGGCAGCTGGAGTTCGGTTTCGTCAAGCACCTGGAAAAGGATGACTTCGGCTTTCTTGTAGCGGAAATGCTCAAGGCTTTTCAGGAACTCGCTGTCCAGATCGAAGAAATCCGAAAAGATCACCACGATTGATCTCCTTTTGATCTGGTCGGCAATTCCATGGAAACATTTTGCCGCGTCAGTCCTGCCGCTTGGCGAAAGATTCTCAAGCACAGAAAGCAGATCTAGCATGTGCTGGCGCGAATTTCTCGGAGGATAATAGCCACGAATAATGTCGTTGAAGATGAAAAGCCCGACCGCATCCCTCTGCCGCTGCATCAGATATATGAACGCCGCCGCCATGTAGCACGCATAGTTGAACTTGTGCCTCTTCGTCCCCGGCATCGCCATGGAATTGGAAATGTCCAGGACAACATATGAATTCATGTTCGTCTCATCCTCGAACTGCTTCACGTAGTAGCGGTCTGTCTTCGCATAGGCGAACCAGTCGAGATATTTCACGGAATCGCCCGGGCAGTACTTCCTGTATTCCGCGAATTCGGATGAAAATCCCTTGTACAGAGACCTGTGCAACCCCATGATGGAGCCTTCGGCAAGGTATCTGGCAACCACCTCGATGTTGCTGATGGCGTCCAAGGTTTCAGGCGGAAGAAAATGATGTTTGTCTGACATAATGACCCTAATGACAATTGATGATTAGCTATTGGATATTCGTTTTCATAATATTTAAATATCCAATGATCGACATCCAATTTCCAAGTTCCAAGTTTGGGAAATTTCTCAACGGTGGAATTTACCCGGCCGGCTCGGGCACTTCCTTGATCAGCTTATTTATTATGTCGGTCGGACCTATCCCTTCGCCTGCGGCATGGAAGTTGCATGCGATCCTGTGGAAGAGAACCGAGGGGACACTTCGCCTTACATCCTCACAGCAGACATTTACCCGGCCGTTGAGTCCGGCCCATGCCTTGGCGGCAAGAATCAGATACTGCCCGGCCCTCGGCCCCGCCCCATAGGTCAGGTTTTTCCTTATGAACTCCGGAGATTCCGCATATACAGGCCTCGACATTCTTACAATGTCCGTGGCGTATGAAAGGACATGATCGCTCACGGGGATGTCACGGATCATTTTCTGAATCTCGATTATCCTCGAACCGCTGATGACACGGTTCAGTTTCACGTCCCTGTTGGCCGTAGTCTGGCTGATGATCCGTATCTCATCCTTCCTTTCGGGATAGTCCATCCTGATCAGGAACATGAAGCGGTCAAGCTGTGCTTCAGGCAGCGGATAAGTTCCTTCCTGTTCGATCGGGTTCTGCGTGGCGAGCACAAAGAATGGAGCCGGAATATCGAATCTCATTCCGCCACTGGTGACATGCCGTTCCTGCATCGCCTCGAGAAGCGCCGCCTGAGTCTTTGGAGGTGTGCGGTTGATCTCGTCCGCAAGAAGTATGTTTGTAAATATGGGCCCCTTGACGAAGCGCAGACTTCTTTTTCCGCTTCCAATTTCCTCGTCGAGAACCTCGGTGCCAGTTATGTCGGAAGGCATGAGGTCGGGCGTGAACTGTATCCTGTTGAATTCAAGGTCCATCACTTCTCCCAGGCAACGTACGAGAAGCGTCTTGGCAAGTCCCGGGACTCCAAGAATGAGGCAATGGCCTCCCGAAAGAATCGCAACCATTACCTGGTCTATCACCGCCGTCTGTCCCACGATTACCTTGCCGATCTCCTCTTTCACCACGTTAAATGATTCCGAAAGACCCTTTATATCGGAAATCATCTTGTCTGCATCAGTGGAATCGGGAATTTTCTGCTGCTCCCTGCTATTTGAAAGCACGCTCAAAATTGCAGTTTTCATATTTCCAACAGCAATATTTTTCTTGCTCTCCCAAAATGATACTGACGGAAAAATCCAGGCCATATCCGATGCCACCAGCCATTTGCCGTCCTTGCCTCTTTTGATAGCCGTGCCAAGGGATATCTTGTCTTCTTCGGCGAGCTTCCTCAAATCCTGCCGGGCGACAGGACCTTTCTCGACACCATCTTTCAGATAAAACCATTCTTTTTCCATTCAATGCGACTCCACAGAATATTGTTCAAAAATGTCAAATAAAACTATCCCATCAGGGCCAGTCGGAAAATATATCACACAAAGACGCAAAGGCACTAGGAACACAAAGAAATCCGGAAAATATAATGACATGTTTCAGTTGGAGATTAAGGTAGTTCACTGTTTGTCCGCGAAAAAACACCCCCTCGATGGAAAATCCATCAAACTCGCATTAATTTACGGACTTACACAAATTTAAAAGTGGATATCAGCAAGAATTATGGAAAACGATCTTTTCAGCAATGATCCTTCGATGATGGGGGAAAAAGAAATCGCGTCAATAATCGAGAGGCACAACAAACTCTACTGGGAGAAGGGAGAGCCGGAAATCAGCGACGTGGAGTTCGACTCCTACGTCCGAGCCCTCGAGAAAATCAATCCCGGCAATCCGGTTCTGGAGAAAATATATTCGCCAGATGTGGCAAGCACAGGAAAGGTGAAACACGACAAGCCGATGCTCTCATTAGACAAGGCATATTCCTTCGAGGAACTTCTAACCTGGGCAAAAAAGTACGCCAGATCCGAAGAGGAGCTTTTCACGATTCAGCCAAAGTACGACGGGATTTCCGCGAATTTCGCAAATGGAGTCCTGGCAACACGCGGCGATGGACTAGAGGGCGAAAACATCACCGACAAGCTTCCTCTCATAGAACTCGAGACGAAAGGCTACAGGGGGCCACTCAACAGGTCTGCAAGAGGCGAAATAATAATCCGTGACGACGATTTCAAGACAATCTATGCGAAGATAAGGAAGAAGGACGGAAAGCCGTATAAGAATTCGAGAAATGCTGTCGCTGGAATAATGGGGCTCAAGGAAATAGACGACATGCGGAGGCAGGGCGCAAAACTCACTTTGCTCGACTATCAGTTCGTGAGCTACGAGGTGAAACTCTCGGAGATGTCGGCAAAATGGCCCGAGGTATTGGCGGAGATAGAGAAACTACCCTACCCTATGGACGGAATAGTCATCAAGCTCGCGGACGAGGAATACAGCGAGTCTCTCGGGAACACGGCGCATCACCCGAGGGGGCAGATCGCATTCAAGTTCAGCGGCATAAGAAAAAAATCCAGGATTCTGAATGTCGAATGGAGTTTTGGAAAGAACTGCCTCACGCCGATAGCCGAGATCGAGCCGGTCGAGATCGGCGGAATTACGATTAAACACGCAACTCTGCATAACGTCAAGAACATAATAGACAGGGACTTGCAGATTGGCGACACCGCGACAGTCGAGCGCGCCGGAGACGTGATCCCACACATAGTTGAATCTGAAAAAGGCGAATTTCGCAAATCTTGCATCATAAGGAACTGTCCCTGCTGTTCATCGGAACTCGTCCAGGAAGGCCCGGAACTCAGATGCTTAAATCCGGGCTGCTCGGAGACAAAGATCCAGAGACTTCTCGCCGCGGTGAAAAACATTGGCATTGAACGGCTTGGAGAACCAAACATACGAAAAATGATGACAGTGCTCAATGTCGGAAGCCTGAAGGACATCTTCAATCTGAAGGTCGAGGACATATTGAGACTTGAGGGATTCAAGGACAAGTCGGCATCTAATCTCTTCAATGAAATACAGTCGGCAAGAAAAGTTGATGACTTCGAGCTTCTGGCCGCGCTGAATATTCAGGGAATCGGGAAAAATGTCGCAAAAATGATTCTGGCAAAATATTCTCTTGAAGAGCTGAGGAAACTTTCCGAAGAGGAAATTTCGCAGATTTACGGCATCGGGCCAGAACGGGCGCAGGCAATTTTCCGCGAACTTCGCAGCCAGTCGGATTTTCTCGACGAGCTCCTCGCCTGCGTGGAGATGTCGGAAACAAAGAAAAACGTTCCGGACAAACCTTCAAAGACGATATGCTTCACCGGGAAAATGCCCGAAAAGAGGTCATACTACGAGGATCTCGCGAGAAAACAGGGCTACGAGCCGGTTGACAGTGTGACGAAGACCTTGACGCTTCTTGTCGCCGCGGACACTGCGGAAAAAAGCTCGAAACTCCAAAAGGCGACGAAGGAGGGAGTGGAGATCATAGAGTTGGACAAGTGGCTGGCCCGCATGTTATGAAAGATAAAAATAAAAATAACGATGACAAAACCAACAATGGATCTCGACGCGGGCGAAGAGCTTGGCCCTTCTTGCTGCTTGCTATAATATTGGCTTTGTTAGCGGCGGAAACCATATATAGTTGCCTATACGTACTTTATCTTGCATTCGTCAAGCAAGAACGGTTTTTGGGACTACCATTAGGTTTGACATTGATAGCAGTATTTTTCGTTTTTTTTTGCATGGGGAGCGATCATGGCATTCTTAAAGTATCTTAGGATAAAAAATAAAATCTCATAACCATACACATGATCCTAATGCCCTCCAACCTTCGGAAATAAGGATTTATAGTTCGTTGTCGCTTATTCCGGCGGTTTTCATGAGGGAACACTGTAGTCCACGCTTCAAGTCACGATTCCCGTGTACTGGAACAGTAAGCCTTATGACTGAACCAGCCTTCACATAAATATGATGACTTCCAGTCGTTCTCGCCAATGTCCAGCCTTTTGATTCCAGTATCTTGCAGAAGTATTTTCCACTTACGACCTTCATCAGACAGCAAGCTCCATCACGCTGTCTTTTTTACCTATCTTTATCTTTTCGAGATCAATTGACAGGCAACCTTCTACGGCATCATAAATATTTTCAATCAGTTCTTTCATATCGTCTCCCTGGGTCATGCATCCTGGGATGGCCGGAACTTCCGCCCAGAAACCGCCCTCTTCGGCCTCATGTATGATTATCTTCAATTTCATCTTATTCCCCTCGTTTTTTTATTCCTTGGCTCTTTACAAAACATATCACTCTCCTACGAAAAATCAACATTCGGATAAAACATACGTGAAGATGATTTGCTATTCCTGTTTTTTATCTCGCCCTTTCAGGGCTTGAATTATGTCTTTATGTCCGTCCCCGTGGTTTCGCCCCGGTCTGGTATGTTTTGCCATTTCAGGGCACAGGACACTTGAGGCTCAAAAGTAGGCCAAGTCTCGAGACTGGCATTTATATGGCGGCTTCATCGAAGCCTGCCCTACTTTCAGACTTCCTGATCCGCCCTAATTCTGTATTCTGTGTAACTACCTTAAATTCAATCTGTTAATTCCAGTTCTGGCGTGTCAGCTCTTTTTTGCAAGTGGAAAAAAGGGATGTACCTTTCCTTAAAAAAACA
>CAIQLG010000425.1 GCA_903872565.1 uncultured Lentisphaerota bacterium
ATGGCAGACAGATATTGTACACAGGCAGATTCCGTGCTAAATTTCTTTTCAAGTTCCAATATTGTTTTGGGGTAGTTTTCCATATTGATACACTACCCCTTGTGTTACTTTAGTCAAGGGGATACCCCAGTAATATTATTTTATGGTGACGACAGATCATTGCGCAAAGATGCAAAAGCACAGAATTTGATCGGAATCGGGGTCGCTATCGGAATCGGGATCGAATGGCTGATTTAAGTCAATAATCTAAGGGAATATACACAAACATGAAAAGAACACAGATCAAAGATGTTTTCACCGGGGCGAACTACGGAGATGAAATCACTGTCTGCGGGTGGATCAAGACAAGACGGGACTCCAAGGGGGGCTTCTCCTTTTTAGAGCTGAACGACGGATCCTGCTTCAAAAATCTACAGATTGTCGCCGAAGCAAAACTCCAGAACTATGAGAGCGAGATTGTCAAGCTATTTCCAGGCGCCTCCATCGCGGCCACGGGAATTGTAGTGAAGTCTCCGGGCAAGGAGCAGGACAGGGAACTCAATGCGAGTTCCATCAAGGTGTTCGGATTCTGCGAACCCCTCGAATATCCCCTCGGCAAGCAGAAAATTTCCTTTGAAAGGCTCAGGGAGTTGGCACACATGCGCGCCAGGACGAACACGTTTGGTGCACTTGCCAGAATAAGAAACACCCTCGCGTTCGAGACTCACAAATTCTTTCAGAATAACGACTTCTATTATGTTAACACACCAATAATAACCGGAAGCGACTGCGAGGGGGCAGGGGAGATGTTCCAAGTGACGACTTTGAACCTGGACAAGATTCCAAGGGATGAAAAAGGCGCGATAGATTATTCCCTGGATTTCTTCGGGAAAAAGACCAGTCTCACTGTAAGCGGACAGCTCGATGGTGAAACCTGGGCTTGCGCACTCGGGAAAATATATACTTTCGGACCCACATTCAGGGCGGAAAATTCCAACACTCGAAGGCATCTCGCCGAGTTCTGGATGATAGAGCCGGAAATCGCATTCGCCGATATTGACGACGATGCACAGCTTGCAGAGGATTATCTGCGCCATCTTTTCAAGGCGGTACTCGCGAACTGCCCCGAAGATCTGGATTTCTTCAACAAGTTCGTGGATAAGACACTTAAGGATAGGCTTGCGAAACTCGCAGATTCGCCATTCAAAAGAATCTCCTACACGGAGGCGGTGTCAATTCTAGAACAATCCGGCGTGAATTTCGAGTTCAAGCCATTCTGGGGAATGGACATGCAGTCCGAGCACGAAAGATATCTCTCCGAACAGAAATTCGACTGTCCGGTGATTGTCACAGACTTTCCAGTCGGCATAAAGGCATTCTACATGAGGCTTAACGACGACAACAAAACTGTCGCCGCAATGGATGTCCTGATCCCGCAGGTAGGCGAGATCATCGGCGGAAGCCAGAGAGAGGAGCGTCTGGATGTTATCGAGAGGAGGATCAGGGAGTCAGGACTCGAACCGGCGGATTACTGGTGGTATTGCGATCTTCGCAAATATGGCACGGTACCACACGCCGGATTCGGACTCGGATTCGAACGGATAGTCCAGTTCTGCACAGGGATGCACAACATCCGCGATGTAATCCCCTTCCCGAGAACACCCGGAAACGCAGAATTTTAGGTAAAAATTTTTCCGCCAATCACGCAAAGTTTGCCGCTGTCTTTCGGGCAATCGGAATATTTATTTTGTTCGCATTTTGTTTTATAGTTTCCGAAATATGGTATCTGCTCCGACTGTCCTCTTTGTCCTCCATCTGCCGTCCTCATCGTCTTCTATGTCCTCTATTGAAAACGGCGCACGAAGACAAAGAGGACATTGAGGACTGTGCGCTGGAAATAGTACAGGTTGATAAAACTAGGTTTTGTCAATTTGTATCAAGGGAGACTTTTTCGAAACTGTCGAGTTCTCTGCCGAGGAATCTTTTCGCCTGTCTGAGGAACGACGCAGGCATATCCGTGACGAAATACCGTTCCGACCCGTTTCCGTGTTCGGAGGCTGAAATTCCTTTTTCTCTGATGAACTCCTCTGCGAATTTCGCACATGCGGTCGCGCTGTCTACTATCTTCAGCCTTGAGCCCTCGAAATATTTTCTAAGAGCTTCCTGAAGAAGTGGATAGTGGGTGCAGGCGAGCAGGAGTATTTCAGGAGGATTTTTTTTTAGCGGCGATAGATAGAGTTCGACGGCGGCATCTGATATCGGGTGCTGGACAAGTCCCTCCTCGACGATCGGGACGAAGAGAGGGCAGGGGATGCTGGTGACTTTCACAGCCGGATTCACCGCGTGGATATTCCTCCGGTAGGCGTCGCTTTTGACCGTGGCATTCGTCCCAATCACTGCGATGGACGAGGCTTTTTCCGCAAGACAGGCTCTGACTCCGGCCTCCAGAACTCCGACGATATGGATGTCCTTGAATTTTTCTCCAAGCTTGTCCATCGCGATGGATGAGACGGTGTTGCAGGCGACGATGATCATCTTGACTCCTTTGCGGGCGAGAAAGGCGGCATCCTGGACGGCGAACCTGCAGATGTTTTCCGGTGACTTGTCACCGTAGGGTACCCTTGCTGTGTCTCCCAGGTAAATTATATCTTCCGAGGGCATGAGATTTTTAAGGGATGCCACGACCGTCAGCCCGCCAAGGCCCGAGTCGAATATTCCTATCGGCCTGTTGTCATTTTTCATAGAACTTCTGTATGTACTCATTTTTTTTGATCAATGCGTCCTGAATCCTCTGCATGATTTTCTGTTTTCTATCATCGAGTTTTTTAGTGTTATTCTCAAGGATAATTCCTTTTTCGACAGTTTCAATGAATTTTATTATGGAGTTTTCGCTTACAGGAATAGGTTTCTCCGCCCATTTCTTGAGGAATGCCTGTTCCGGAAGCTCCTTGCCATTTTCCGGAGAACCTTTAAGTGGTCTGCACTTGGTCGCCAGCTGGTATCCTTTAAGTGTGACGATGATGCACTCGTAGTCTGTCCAGTCCTTGAGCAGCCGCATGTACTTGTATTCCATGACTTCCGATGCCTCGCTACGATCCTGATCATGTTTTGCAAAATGATATTTTCTGTCTGAAAAGTTGATTGAAACCGTCTGGCTGGTTTCGAGTTCCCTGTCGTAAATCCTTATCGCCCTAAGAGTTCCGTTGGGATCTGGCCTTATGTCTCCTCCGAGCATCATGAGGCAGGCCAGGTCGTCCTCATTGTGCGGCCTGTCGGTTATGAAGCTTTTTTCCCCTTTCGGGAGCGCCATGGAGATGTGGAGGCTGTGCGGCGGTATATCAAGAAATTTCACAGCTTCGTTGATGAGGATTGACATTCCCCAGGGGCAGTCGAAGAGCGGCCTTGAGAGGTCGCCTACGATGTTGTATCTTCCGAGTGCGTATTCGAGGAATCCCCTGTGTCTTTCCTGGGACATTGTTATTTCCCTGTGCGAGTCCACATGTCCACCGAGCCTCCAGGTCCTGTGATACATGTCGAAGTCCTTGAACCAGTAGAATCCGTCATAGACCGGATCCTGTCCCGGGCGTGAGTTGACCGCGTTTTTGCCAAGATAGCTGAACTCGAGCTCGGCTCCGAGCGGAGTGGGTGTGGAGTACCAGTTGGACTCGACAAATTTGACTATTTCCTCTGTTTCGGCGGAACTGTATATTTTGTCCGAAATATCAATTGCGAGCTTCGCATATTCCCTGTATCTTCTGTCCGGGACGATATTGTCCAGGGAGTACTCCTTGAGGAGAATATTGATTTCCGCCGCCCTTCGGTTATAGAGGATGAATGCGACGAGGATGGCCAGTCCGTGTCTGAAGTACTGCTCGGAGAGCCATACAGCCTCCGGGTGATCGGCCCGGATTTTCTCGACGAACTGGTTGAGTATGATATGCTGGCTTGCGAGGCGCATATAGTTCCCGGCGTATGGCAGAAGTTCCTTGTTCTCAAGGACCTTCAGCAATTTTGGCGGTTTTGCATCTTGAAGCGCCTGTATCATGATGTAGCTACAGATGTAGTTCCCGTCGAAGTGCGACTGGATTATCTCATCTATCGCGGAACTCGAGAGTTCATGCATAAGCCTGTGGGTCATCTCGTTCTTGTCGTCGGAAATCTCCTTCACCACATCGTCTATCTTCTTCTGTATGAATACTCTGTACCTGTTTTCGAATCTCAGGTCTTTCCCGAAGGAATGCTGGAGGGCGCTTATGTTTCCCATATAGGTGAGGCATCTCTGCCTGCTCTCCTTCGTCCTGGCTATCACGGTCTGCCTGTTGTAGAGGACACCCTCCTTTTCAAATTCGTCCAGGATCTTTATTTCGTCACGTGTGAGATTTTTGAGGATCCTTCCATAAGTTACGGCGCCGTAGTGTTTGACTATGAAGGGGAAGCTCCACGGGGGCGCTATCCGGATATAGTTGCTGAGCTTTGCGGGAATGCTTTCGGGTTTTCTGTTTATGAGGAGTTTGACATAGTTGTCGTGCATGAGGGTGCCGTACACGAAAAGATCCACTTTCTTTCCGGATGCGGCCTTGAAGGCATCGGATATCTTCCTGGCTTTTTCCGGGAGCCTGGCCGGAGTGATTTTTTCAGTTTTCTTCATCCGATCTCGATGAGAAGTGCATCTTCGTCGCAGTTGTCTTTCTTTGAGCATACCGAACAGTCCGACCATATTTTCTCTGGGAAAAGAGATTTCTGGACTTTTCTGAAGCCGAGTCTTTCAAAAAAATCCGATCTGTACGTGAGTGCGAAGACTTTGACTTTTCCATTTCTGGCGGCTTTTTCCATGCAGAAAGTTACGAGTTTGGTGCCTATCCCCATATTGGAAAATTTGCTGGATACCGCGAGGGATCTAACCTCGAACAGATTGTTCCCGTAGTTTCTGAGGGCGCAGCATCCTGCAATCTTGTCTCCGATAAGCGCGACACAGAAGTTTTTCAGATGAGAGAGAATGTCCTCTGGACTTCTTGACAGGAGGAGTTTATTCTCGGCGTAAGGTCTCAGTATTTCGGAAATAATATAAATGTCTTTTTCATCCGCGTTACGGATGCGTGTCTCCGTTGGCATGGTGTATTCACTTCTCCCCAGAGATTTCCGTGAAAATTCCGATGTTGCGGTATTTTGTATATCTCTGCTCTTTAAGTTCTTCGGGAGGCATCGCTTCGAGGTCCGCGAGATTTTTCTTTAAGGCCTTTTTGAGGAATCCGGCTGCGGCATCGTGATCCTGGTGCGCGCCACCGAGTGGTTCCTTTACGATTTCATCTATGATTCCTAGCTCTTTCAAATCCTTGGCTGTCAGCCTTAGCGATTCTGCAGCCTTTGCCGTGAACGCCCGGTCTTTCCATAGGATTGCGGCGCATCCTTCGGGTGTAATCACGGAATAGTAGGCGTTTTCAAGTATGAGTATCTTGTTGCCGATCCCGATGCCGAGAGCTCCCCCGCTGCCGCCTTCCCCTATGACTGTGGCGATAAGGGGAACAGTGAGACTGAACATTTCCCTCAGATTCACGGCGATGGCCTCTCCTATATGCCTTTCCTCCGATGCGATCCCCGGAAAGGCTCCGGGGGTGTCTATTATGCAGAGGATGGGCACATTGGCCATGTCTGCAAGTTTCATCAGCCTGAGCGCCTTCCTGTATCCCTCCGGATGCGGACAGCCGAAATTCCTGTGCACATTATCCTTGGTGTTTCTCCCCTTCTGTGTGCCTATCAGCATGACCGGTTTTTCGTCGATTTTCGCAAAACCACCCACTATTGCGGGGTCGTCTGCATAGCGGCGGTCCCCTCTTAGCTCTATGAAATTTGTGAAGATCTTCCCGATATAGTCGAGGCAGTACGGACGTTCAGGGTGGCGTGCGAGCTGAACTCTCTGCCAGGGAGAAAGAGACTCATATATGGACTTTTTGGTCTCCGCCATTTTTTTTCTGAGAAGTGCTATTTCCTCCTCCACGTTGACATTGTTGGAACTGCCCATGCTCTGAAGCTCCTCGATTTTGAGATCCAGTTCCTTCAATGGTTTCTCGAATTCCAAGAATATCTTAGGCATGTTTTCTTCAATCCTCTATTGTGATTTTTGTGTTGTATGGGATAATCCTGAACAGTTCCTCGACATCGGAGTTCGACATCCTGATGCCTCCGTTGCTGTTCTCCGTCTTTATGCTTCCATTCTCCCATGTACCGTGAATCCCGAACCCCTTGATGGCCTTTCCCGTTGCTTCGGCCGGGTTGAGTGACATCCATCTCGTCCCCAGGATGTTCTCCTTGTCGCCGAATGGAATGCGCTTGCCGTCCAAATACCAGTCCGGCTCCTCCTGTTTTATTTTTACCACAAAGACGCCTACTGGCGTCCTGTTCTGTCGTCCTGTTCCGACATTATATATCTTGAAAATATTGTCGCCGTCGTAGAGACACAGCCTGAATTTGCTCTTGGTGACGGTTATTTGCCAATTTCCCTCGTATATTGAGAGGGTTTTTCCTACATGAATGATGGGATTGGCGCGATCGAGGCCGTTGGCAACCTGAACCGCTTCTATCGTGGTATTGAATTTTTTTGCGATTCCGTCCAGTGAGTCGCCTTTCTGGATCGTGTAGAGTTTCTTTTCGGGAGCGTGGGCGGTGCTGAGCAGAAGTTCGCTACTGGACTTGTTGAGTATTGCGACAGCCTTCTCGTAGCAGTTTCCATCATTTGAATTTCTTGCCGAGATTATTTTTCTTGCGCAATCCCTGGCCGCCACAAAATCATTTCTGCCGGATGCGGATTCGGCTTTTGCAAGAAGTTCCTTGAGTTCGTTGGCGGGAATCTCGGGGCCAGTTTGATTTCCAGATTTCACAAGTTGGCCTGGAGTGGAGGATGGGGTTTTAGTTGCGCCGGGAGTTTCATTCAGGGCGGATCCGGGCTCGGAGCTTATCCCCGCGCCCTTGCGCGGGATAAAAAGAAAGACCAGGACAAGCATGACGAAGGCGACGCAAATCATTATCAGCCAGAATGTGTGGCTGTTTTTATCCTTGCCATCCATCTGCCTGAGATATTTGCCTCGGTATGAAAGTTTCTGATTTTCGTCCGACATTCTTACCCCTTGTAAAATTGTATGAGATCCATTAAATGACAAATATACACTTTAAAGTGGGATTTTAACACTTGAAAAAAATGAAATTTAAGCAAAAATTATGAAGCAGTATCAATCACAAATCGAGAAAGGTTCAATTATGCCCGATGAAATAGATGACGAAGACATTCCTCTTCCGGAGAAGACTTCCGCATTACCCGGACCACCCAGTCCTCCGAAAACCACCGGGGGCGAAGGTGATAAATCTCTTTTCAAGATTCCGCTTCTTATCTTGAACGATGTGGTAGTTTTCCCGTATGCCCTCTCTCCGCTCGTCATAGACAGCAAAGAGACAATAGCCCTCATCGAGAGCATAATTGCAAACGACAGGCTTATAGGCCTGTTCCCAATATATCATCATTTGCCGTCACATTCCGGAACACCGGAGCCATTCGACGAGAAGGATATCGAGACTTTTACCGTTGACGGCAAGCTCGTTTCAATTGTCGGAGTCGTTGCGAGAATAGTCAAAATGCTGAAATTTCCGGACGGCACCGTGAGGGTTCTCGTGAGGGGGCTTAAAAGGTTGAGAGCGATCAAGCTCGTAAATCAGAAGGAGCCGTACACGATCGAAGCTGAGGAGATACTGGAGGAGCCCGAAGACAGCATAGAGATAACAGCGATGATAAGAAATGCGATTAACCAGTTCCAGGAAATAATTTCCTCCTCCCCGTTCTATCCCGAGGAGCTGAGAGTCGCGATAATTAACATAGACGACAATTCCCGCCTCGTGGATCTGATTTCAGAGACACTAAATATAGGCTTGGTCGAGAAATTGCATCTTCTCGCCACGACAAGCATCCAGGGAAGGCTCCAACTGCTCATGATTCTTCTCAACAGGGAGATTGAAGTCCTCCGGGTCGGCACGAAAATCCAGTCGCAGATCAGCAGCGCCATGAGCAAGACACAGAGGGACTATTTTCTGAGGGAACAGCTCAAGACCATCCAGAAAGAGCTCGGAGAAGAGTCCAGAAACCCTGACATTAAGGCGCTTGAGGAGAAGATGAAGACGCTGAAACTGCCCGACAAGGCTGAAAAAGCTGTGCAGAAAGAACTTCACAGGCTCGAGTCTATTCCACAAGCATCTGCAGAATATTCCGTTTCACACACTTATATAGATTGGATTCTGTCACTTCCGTGGAATGTGTTCACCGAGGACAGGATAGACATAAACGAGGCCGAAAAGATCCTTGACGAGGATCACTATGATCTCAAGCCGATCAAGGATGTGATACTTGATTTTCTGTCGGTTCTTCAGCTCAAGAAGGACAAGAAATCTCCTATCCTGTGCTTCATCGGTCCTCCGGGTGTCGGGAAAACTTCCCTTGGCCAATCCATTGCCCGTTCCATGCAGAGGAAATTCGTCAGGATGTCCCTTGGTGGAATACGTGACGAGGCTGAAATAAGAGGTCACCGCAGGACATATATTGGAGCTTTGCCCGGACGCATAATACAGGGGCTTAAGAAGGCGCAGTGTGCAAATCCCATTTTCATGCTTGACGAAATTGACAAGATAGGCGCAGATTTCAGGGGAGATCCGGCATCCGCCCTTCTCGAGGTGCTCGACCCTCAGCAGAACAGCACATTCATGGACCATTACGTCGAACTCGAATTTGATCTGAGTTCCGTCATGTTCATCGCGACGGGAAACATAACCGATACAATTCCCTCGGCTCTCATAGACAGAATGGAGATAATCTATCTTCCCGGCTACACGGCATCCGAAAAAAAGGAGATCGCTAGAAGATTCATTGTTCCGCGCCAGATAAAGGATTGCGGACTCGAAGGCAAAGACGTGTCTTTCTCCGACGAAGCAATAAGTTCCATAATACACAACTATACACGTGAGGCCGGAGTAAGAAATCTCGAAAGAAACATCTCGAAGATATCAAGGAAGATTGCGAGAAGAATAGTCCAAAAGAAGAAAAACTCGGGAAAGTTCGTCATATCCTCCAAGGATCTTCAAAAATACCTCGGCCCGCAGAAATTCTTCCTGGATGAAGCCGAACTCAAGCCCGAGACCGGAATCGCGACCGGAATGGCCTGGACGAGTGCGGGAGGTACTATCATCGCCGTTGAAGTTACATATATGCCAGGGAAGGGCGCCCTCAAACTTACCGGCTCTCTCGGCGATGTGATGAAGGAAAGCGCGGAAACAGCGTTCAGCTATGCGAAAAGCCACCACAAGGACTTGGGCATAGATCCTGCAATCTTCACCTCCAACGACTTCCATATTCACATTCCCGACGGCGCAACTCCGAAGGATGGCCCCTCGGCAGGCATAACAATCCTTGTTGCACTCGTTTCCTCGGTTACGAAGAAAGCCGTGAAGGAACTTCTCGCTATGACAGGTGAGATCACACTGCGGGGCAAAGTTACTCCCGTCGGCGGAATAAAAGAAAAAGTTATCGCCGCAATGGCCGCAGGCATACGGACTGTACTGCTTCCTGAAAAGAATGCCAAGGATCTCATCGAGCTGCCCCCCGAGGTCAAGAAGACGATGAAATTCGTCAAGATAAAAAATGCGATGCAGGTCATAAAACTTGTGCTTATCACCAACAAAACACTGAAAGAAACAACGGAAAAACCTGCTTCACCCAAGAAAACATCTCCGAAAAAATAGGTGCCGCAGAATTTCCATAAAGGGATAATGATGAAAAACACATTGACATCACTCGCAATTCTGTTTTCATTTGCGATTTTTGCAGAAGAAAACGCGCTGAAAAACGCCGACTCCAAGGCGTTTCTCGAAAAGACACGTCGCCCACCTGTGCAGGAGTCCTGGGCGAAACTCGTAGGCGAGACCTCCCACAGAAGGGCGGACAGGGAAGTCCAGGAATCTCCCATATATCTCGGGCTCAGATTCACTCCGGAACGAATACTTGCGCAAGTTTATATCAATGAGAATGAAAGCTACAATCTTGGTCAGCAATATGGTGCCGCCGCCGGCGGAACCAGCATCATTGCAACAAACAAGAACCCCGGCGGAAAGTCTGTGCTCGGGGATTTTGGTCTCCGACCGGAAGACCTGACTCTCTCGTTCCTCTACTGGGATTTTGTTTCCGAACTCGACAAGGATTCTGTCAAAGGACGCGAATGCAGAGTTTTTATGCTGAAATCTCCTACACTCCAGGAAAAGGTGAAAATATATATTGATGCCGAAACCTGTTTCCCGGTCAAGGCCGAATGGATAAGAGAGGACAAGGAAAATAAGGGCAAAGAGAACATTTACAGGACGATCGAGATAACTTCCTTCAGAAAAGAGTCTGATTTCTGGTTTGTTGACAGCTTTGTAATCTACGGCCCGGGATGGAAGACAAAAGTTGAGTTCGGCAACATTTCCGCAGGTCTGGCAAAAGACGGAGTCCCGGAAGACGTGTTCAAGAAGAACTCACACTGAAATATCCTGTTTTCCACCAGAAGGCATATTCCACAACCTCCGTTTTTATTTCCACATTCTTTATTTTTTTCTTTTTCTCCGTGTCTCCGTGTCTCTGTGAGAGTAAGATAGTATGTCATGGTTTTCAACACGGGCCAATGGGAGTTTCATCTGAAGCTTGTATGGTACGGGAATATTCCGTGAGAGTTTCTTGATTTTCACAGCGTGGCAATTATATTCAGCGCATATGAAAACAGAAGATCCCGTCAATATCAGTTCCTCATATTCCAGGGAGATAGACAGGAACGATTACCGTGGTTCCGAGCCGATGCTTTGGCAGAAACTGAAGAAGTTCATGATGCCGGCAGGCGCAGTACTACTTGTCGCCCTCAAGTTCAGTGCAAAGCTCAAGTTCCTGATCCTGCCTGCCGTGAAATTTTTCCCTCTCCTCCTCAAGACCGGCGGAACAATGCTGCTTTCGATCTGGTTCTATGCGATGAACTGGGGCTGGATGTTCGCTGTCGGCTTCACGCTGCTGATACTTGTCCACGAATGCGGACATCTGCTGGCGGCAAGGCGCGTGGGACTCAAGGTCGGAGTTCCGATTTTCATTCCTTTCGTGGGGGCCTTCATCGCGCTCAAGGACACCCCCCGCAACGCATGGATCGAAGCACAGGTCTCCATGGGCGGTCCTCTGCTTGGCGGGATTGGTGCATTCGTTTGTCTTATAATTTACCATGTGACCGGCCAGAGTTTTTTCGCCGCGCTCGCCTATGTAGGATTCTTCCTCAACCTCTTCAATCTTGCACCGATCGGGATGCTTGACGGCGGAAGGATTGTTTCAGCGCTTTCGCTGTGGTTCTGGCTTGCAGGATTTGCCGTCATGGCTACGCTAATCGTGATGCAACCGAATATCATCCTGTTTGTCATAATTATTTTTTCACTGCCATACATGTGGGTGCAGTTCAAAAACCGGAAGACGGCATTCTTCCAGGTCACCCGGGCTCAGCGCTGGATTATCGCAGTTCTGTACTTCGGCCTTCTCATCGCAATGGTTGCGGGGATGTCGGTCTCATATGTCCCGCCACCTGCAGGCTGACGCTACGCTGGGAGCCTCTTGATTTCCACTATCCAACTGCGTTTGTCTCTGTCAAAAAGGTCCATGGGAAATAAATTCGACAGGATTACATGATTTGCAAGAAGATAAGACATAGAGATGATCCCCACATAAATCGCAAAACATAATATAGTTGTAGGAAAAAGAAAATAGCCCCTCTCTACCGATAGATTGCTGGGTCCGCCTGGCATAAAAGCACAACATTGAGAATTAACCCAAGATTCAATTGTGGGAGTACGACCGCCTGGTGTAGCTACACGTAGCTTGCCACTGACTCAACCACGGAAATGCGGGTACTTGGCCCGGAGCGCCATAGCGATCTTCGATGATAAAGGCAGGACAGTATGCTCTTTGAGGATGCGCAAAACAGCCTCATGCGCCCGGGCAAAGGTGTCCTTGCTCCCATCAGCCTCCCATCTCTCCCGCGGTTCGCGATCGCTAATCGTCGTCGGGGCGAACTCACTGCGCATGAAACGAACCGTGTGTTCCTGGCCGAGATAGTCATTCCCCGGCCCCACCTCAAGCATGAGGTCAAGAGCGATGGTGTCATCGGTGACCTCGATGCCGCGCAATACGCGGTGCGTCCGTGCGAGAATCTCGTTGTCAACCACAACCTTTTCATAGGATGCCGTGAGGTCGAATTCCATCAGGCCGGCCGCGTCATGGATGAAGTTTGCACCCGACAAGGCAACCAACAGGCTGCCCATGCCCGATTCATAGCCGGCCTGGCAGTCAACAGCCTTGGAATCGGTCATGCCAGCGGTCGAGTAGTACGGAATCCGGTAGTGCTGGGCCATCTGGCTGCACCCAGCGTTGATCATGGCGCGTTCAATGCAACCGGACAGATGTCCCATAGTCCGCATGTCGGCGATGGAGCCTACGCTACCACAGATTACCGGCGCCCCTTTGTTTACGACCTGGGTGAGTACTACCCCGGACAGGGTCTCTGCAGTATGCATGACCACGTTGCCCGCAAGCGTGATGGGCGACGTCAAACCGCATAAAGGCTCGGTCGGCACGACCACGGGCAACCCTTTTTTGGCAA
Source organism: uncultured Lentisphaerota bacterium (assembly GCA_903872565.1). Lineage (GTDB taxonomy): Bacteria > Verrucomicrobiota > Lentisphaeria > Victivallales > GWF2-50-93 > CAIQLG01. Next base: position 12,672 of record CAIQLG010000425.1, read on the forward strand.
TGTGGCAGGTGAACTCACCATAATGATCATCTATCTTGAACGGGCTGATCATTAGCGTGATGAAACTGACGAACGGCCGGCTCCGGAGCTTCCCCGGACCGCCCGCGATCGTCTCGGCCATGTCGATCACCTCACCGACACCACGACTTCCGTAGACACCGCCCATGACGTGCTTGGATGTGTTGCTGATGGCATCGTAAAACCGATTGATATCAACCTCCTCGTTGTTCTTGATATCGTTGGGGTAGACATTGATCAGGAAGAAATGTACCCAGTCGCAGGCATCCACAACCCTGGCCATGTTGCGCACATCGGCGCACGTGGACGGTCGACGCCGGCCACTGTCGAGATCCAAGACGTTGATTGCTGTGCCTCCTGTTCCCATATAGACGTTGCTTCCCTCAAGGACAATGTCGTGCTTGGGATCGCGGCCGCAGAGCGTGATGCTGTGGGGGGCGGAGGAAATTGCATCCTCGACCAACCCGCGTGGCATTTTAACGATGTACGTTGACTCATCCACCAACGCTCCTGCTTTCTTGAACGCCTCGCGACCCGTTGCGGAGAAAACCTTGATCCCACCCTTTTCGAGCAAGATCATTACGGCATCATTGATCTTCTTCACATCGGTGTCACTGAAAGCTTTGTATTGACCGCCTTTGGATGGCATGATTTCGTTCCTCCTATGTAGATTACTGTTAAGAATGTAGATATTCACTAAACCGCGTGCTAACTTAATCTCCCCAAATAAAACTTCAAGAAAAATTCAAAATCTTTCAGCGGAAAAGAATCAGCAAACAAATGACTTGCGGGAAAAAGGGAATGCCAGGTTGGCGCTGCAGCTCTGGAAACTGTTGGGCGTTGGGATAAAACATCAGGACAGCAACGCCTATGAAAACAATTGCGGAAAAAAGGGCATACCTCGTTTTTGAAAATACGCAGGAGCGAAAGAGTTTCCGGAAGTAGGCACTGTCTCGACCTGTCCCTCATAGTTCCGTGAATGCGGACGATGTGGGATGAGACCGTGCATGTCTGCCTTCATCCTACTTCGTCCTGTGAACTTCGGAGGACAGGTCGAAGCCAGACCTACTTGTTGGGAATCACCGGCAACGGTATTTACCGCACAAACCATCGCTCCTCCGGGCGCTGTCCCCCCCAGCGGGATTTCGGCTTTGCCTCAATATGTTTCTACATTGGGAAATGTAATAACTGTATCGGGGAAATCAATCCGGTTTTGCAGAGACTTTTCCTTTCACCTTTCCCTGTTCCCCGCTCCTGTCATAAATAAAAAGAAAAACAGTGTGACCCGAATGCCACCTGCTATTCGACAATGATAATCCCGTCGAAATACGGTGTGACAAGGAAAATACGCAAGGCCGGAAAACCGGACGAGCGGCAGAGGACCATATATCAGAAACTTAACTGGGCTAACACGCTTTCCATCGGAACTTGAGATATGATTATTTCACTGGTTCCATCTTATTTTCGCCCTCTTTGAGCTCTTTGAGCTCCCGAAGTTTCTTGAGCTTCTTATTCTTCCGTTCCTTTTCAGATTTTTTTTCCGTCCCCTCAGGGATCAAATCGCCGGGTTCCGTAGAATCCTCTTCAAGTTTTTGGCCAGGAGCTCGCTCGTCTTTCGGGGTTTTCTCCACCGAATTTTCGTCTTCCTCATCCTCGACACTGATGATTTTTTCGGACTGTTCCTCGTCTTTTATCTCTCCTTTTTTCTGCTCCTCGGCCTCTTTTCGATTTATATCTGTGGAGCTGTTCCCATTCTCGATCCGCTTTTCCTTGTTCTCTTGCTTTTTTTCCACCTGGTCAATGTTTTCTGCAAGTACCGAGAACGACATCACCACAAAAAATGACATGACAATTGCAATTTTCATTTCCGCCCTCCACCCGTTGAAATCTCCTGCCAGACACACATCTACAACATCACAGACAGGCCAGAGAAAGGACTGGTGTTTTGTAGCCGGTCCACTGGACTGTTTTTTCGCTGACATTTTTCTGTGTTTCCTCATAATTCTCTCCTTCTCATTGTTTAATTTCATGTTTAATTTTCTTTTGTGAATAGGCGCATTCTTCTGGTTTTGCAATTGTGCTAACAGAAATGAATATAGATCATTGCTGGACCGCCTGCTATGGGATGAAGCCCTACTTCTTCATGGGGTATAACCCTACCGAGAGCGGACACGCATCAGGGATGACACTGGACTTTTCCATGATCGAAGCCGTGGGGGTGGAGCGGGTGCTGACTGTCCTGAAGTTGACGCTATGGGAGCATATCACTTCCGCCTCGGTAGGGTTACACCCTATAGAAAAATAGGATACACCCCGTTGCAGGCGATCCATCCAGGTACTACTGTATTATAATCATAGTCATCCCACAGGATGACGGATTGATGGATTTTTGGATTAGTGGATTA
>CAIQLG010000426.1 GCA_903872565.1 uncultured Lentisphaerota bacterium
TATCATGTTGCCGATGTTCTTGTTGACACCGTATCTAAAGGTGAGGTCACAAGCTACACATTAACGAATGTCACAGAAAATCACACGATTACCGCAACTTTCGCAGTTGATACAGGCAACTATTCCATCGGTGGGACTGTCACTGGTGATGTTCAGCAGGGAGTGACGCTGATACTATCAGGCTCGGCTTCTTCCAAGACCACGAGTGGAGTTGATGGAACTTTCATCTTTGCTGGACGTTCAAATGGTTCATACATCGTCACACCAAGCATCGCCGGATATACTTTCAATCCTTCGAGTAAAAACGTCTCCATAAGCGGTGGTAATGTAACAGACTGTGATTTCACTGCGACAAAAAATCCGGGGACTTACTCGATTAGCGGGACAATAGACGGGGATGTTCTTGCAGGAGTCACGATCAATCTTTCAGGTGCGGCCACTTCGACCACTGTCAGCGGTGCTGGTGGGAGATACAGTTTCACCGGACTTGCAGGTGGAGACTACACAGTGACTCCAGAACTCGCCGATTACACATTTGCTCCATTTTCCAAAGATGTTACAATAGACGGTGCAAATCAACCTGGGATAGACTTCAACGCAACTGCGATAAACATATACGGTGAAAAACCTAAGCTATCATTCAACAGTTCGCACAAGGAGGCGGTCAAGAAGATTGCCGGCACATACACGCAATGTTCCACCGACAAGTTCACTATTCAGGCAACTATTCAGTTTCCTGTTGGCTTTGACTTGAACACTATAGGAGAAAACACCGGGTTCACCTTTAATTTTGGGTTCTATTCATTCAGCGGTAAACTCGGAGAAGATCCTAAAGCCAAGTTCAACGGTGCAAGTGGTGGAAGTGCATCCTTCAAGATTACCGGAAATGACGAAATCAAGGAAAAGATGGTAACTATAGAAAAAGTTAACCTCAGATGGGATAAGAAGAGAAAACTGACAGTCAAAATAACAGGAACTCCTGCGTCGAACTCCGATGTCAATGTTGTTGATCTTTCTGGCAAAGCCAATGGCCCAGTTACAGGGAATATTGACACCTTCATTCTGACATTCAGTAATGCTGGTGCCAATTTTGCCGAAGGGGAATCATTGGCGTACACAGGTAAAAAGAATAGCAAGATTGTTATAAAGGACAAGGGTAAAGCATCGGAGAAGACATTTACTCTTGTTGACTGGTCTGCAAAAGGTAAGAAGTAATACCTTAAATTTCGATTGTAAACAAAGGGGGGAGAAGGTTCACTCCTTCCCCTCCTTAACTTAAAGAAAGGGGAAATTGTATCATGACAAAATATTTATCCATGTTGTTGTCAGTTTTATTCATTTTAATTTTTGCAGGTTGTGATTCTCCAGATGCCAAGAAGCAAGAAGAAATACGTCAAACTCAAATAAAATCTTTGAGCGATGAAATCAGCAAGCTTGAAGGAGAGAAGCAAGGATTTGTGGATCAGTTAAATAAAGCTAAGGAGAATCAAGGATGGTTCAGAAATAATGTGTGGGTCAATAACAAGGAAGTTTCGGATTTGAAAACACAAATTGCATACTATGAGCAAACACTTGAGACAAAAAAAGAAGAATTAAGACAAGTCAGAGCCCAACACCAAGAAGGTGATATGGCTGGCAGTATAGTTATGGCCATCCTTTTAATTTTAGTTCTTTTCGTTATAGTTCTTGCCATAAGGGCATTTGTGTAATGACCCAGATATTTGATTTATAGGGTGGTCATGTTCAATAACTATAAAACATGGCATCTATGGTGATCCAAGCCCCTCCTTCACCAACCCAGCATAGTCCTCCCTGAACTCCTTCATGCCTTCTTCCAGCAGATAGGCAACCAGCTTCTTGACTTTCATGCCGGAAGCTCTTGCCAATTCCCTGATTTTTAAGTGCAATTCCTTTTCAACAATATGCAGGACAACTGTGTTTTTCCCTAAGATATTTCCGAGTGCTGAGAGTAATTCGGGAGAAGACGTTTTGCTGCAAAGGCCTTACCTGAATGTGACTTCAGATAAGTCTCGAAATCGAGTGCGTTTTTCTTTGTTTTGAATGCACAATAGAATTCGAGTTCCCAAGGTAGATATTTTGATGTGTGGGGACAATCTCCCTTGTTGTGTTTGATCAATCTGGAGTGCACATCCTCTGAAAATCCGATATAGGTCTGGACAGGCGAGGAAATGCTTCTAATTATATATACGTAAAACATTTATCCTGTGTGTCTCTTTCCATGTGAATCGTGAGTTCCGTGTCACCCGTGCTTCGTTCTTTCCGCTTTGTACTGCGAATTGCGCAGTGCAAGCTGAACTACGCAGGGCATGCTTCTTCCTGCTCCATGTCAGTGCCATGCGTTATCTGACAGAGGAAACTGTCTGGCGAAGGATGGCCGTGCCATGCGTAGCCCGCAGGGCGAAGCATGGTGGGTGCTACTGGACTCGAACCAGTGACCTCTACCGTGTGAGGATAGCGTTCTAACCAACTGAACTAAGCACCCGTAGAATTACTGACGCCTGAATATACTGGCAAAATTAAATTATTCCATGTTTAAAGAAGAGATTTTACTACTATCCGTGCTTTAGCCCGCGAAACACCCCAGTCATTCGTCAGGATAGAAGCGAGCCTTTACCTATAGTTTTTCATTTAGATAAATTCACATTGTGAATTTATTTTCCATGAAAAACTATAGCAGGAATCAGATTCAATATCATTCAGAACCTGCGGTCTTCTTGAAGTTGCGTGGAGACAGACCTGTGACCGATTTGAAGACTTTTGAGAGGTGGTATTCATCGCCATAGCCTGTCATTTCAGCGATGTACCTGAGTTTCTCCCCTTTTAAAATAAGGCTCCTGGCGAATTCCATCCGCAATTCAGTATGCCGCGAAATAGGCGATACGCCTGTCTCCTCCTTGAATTTATGGCTCAGGAGAGATTCACTTGTCTTCATGTATTTCGTTATTTCGGCCAACGTGACGTTTCGTCCGATATTTTTTTTCAAATACTCTTCTACACTATGGCTGAAATCAGTTGACTTATCCGTTGGCGATGAAGAAATAAGATAATTGAATCCGTCAAGATGCCTGGAATGCAACAGATAATAAAGCATCCGCATGAAACAGCTTTGAATGATCCAGAAAGAGTCATCCCCATGATTCGAACATGATGTTGCAGCAGACGAAAAGAGATTCCCGGCCAAGTTGTCCGGATCCATGAATCTGGCGAACTTGAACTTGGGTGAAATAAAAGCTCCCAGTCCGCAGTTTTCGGCTCCTGTAAAATAGATATATGCTTCCTGGATTGGGAAATCTGCTTCGCTGGTATCCTCCCAGTAGATACAGCCTGGAGCGTAGAGATGTACCGTCTGCTTTTCGCGCTCAAAGGAATTGGATGGTGACTTAAGGGAGACCCTGCCTGCATGCTTCGAATGAAACTCTATGGCCCAGCCCGGAGATGTGATTTTATTCCCCATGGTGCCGGAATCCTTTGGGTAGCTATGCAGTGAAACGACCAAGGGGCTGAACTTGTCCATCCCCCGAAAAGAGAACCTGTGATTTAAATTGACAGGAGTTTTCATAATGCTGGAATATACAAGTTATTTGCGAGTATTGCCATTCATAATAAATTTTTTATGTGTAAAATAATGGACATGGGAATAATTGGCAAGCAAAAATAGACAAATAAAGGAGGCAGATCATGGCTTACGTAAAGTACTCGACAGATGAACTGATGGAATGCGTTGACGTTTTCAATGTGAGCGAAGACACACAACTTAAAATCCGCAAATTGCTTGATGCCGAAAAGAATCCTCCGGACGCCGGCAATTTTTTCAGATACTACAATCCCAAGAGCAAAGTCGTGAAATTCGAAGAGCAGGTGAAGGAAAAGACGGGTTCGAAATATGTCCTTGCTGTAAATTCCGGCACGAGTTCCCTTGTCGCGGCGATGGTGGCCGCAGGAGTTGGCCCCGGCGACGAAGTCATAGTTCCTGCATATACATTTTTTGCAAGCGCTTCCGCGGTGGTTGTTGCAAAAGGGGTGCCGGTCATTACGGACATAGATGAAACCCTCACACTGGATCCGGCGGCGATTGAAAAGAATATAACAAGAAAAACAAAGGCGATACTTCCCGTCCACATGCTGGGGCTGCCGTCGAAAATGGACGAGATTTGCAAACTGGCGGCAAAATACAATTTGAAGGTGATTGAAGACACGGCCCAGGCCTTCGGCGGAAAATACAAGGGAAAATATCTTGGTACGCTCGGCGATGTCGGATGCATCAGCCTCGACGCCTATAAAGTGATTGGGACAGGCGAAGGCGGGCTTCTTCTCACCGATGATGAATGGCTGTACACGAAAGCCCAGAGCTACCACGATGCGGCCGCCTGCTGGCGTCCCGACAGGTATGCAAGGGAACGCAGGAAAGGGGAACTCTTCTGTGGAGAAAACTACAGGATGCCGGAACTTTGTGCGGCAGTCGGCATTGCACAATTGAAAAAGCTCGACTGGATAAACGAACGCACCAGAACGTTGTGGAACCAGTTAAGAGCTGAAATAAAGCTTCCGCCCTGCACAAAGTTTGTCGAATGCAACGATGAAAACGGCGTCTGTGGCTACACTCTCGGGATACTGTTCGAGAAAAGCGAACAGTGTGTCAAAGCGATAAATGCCGGCATTGGGCTTGGGGGACTTGCCGCCGGAGACACACGTGGAGTCAGAGACTGGCATGTCTACTGGAACTGGGAACAAATCCTGGAACAGAAGACCCCAACAGAAGAGGGTTGTCCTTTCAAATGCCAGCACGTATCGAAGCTTCCCACATATTCCCCTGACATGTGCATGAAGACAAAAAATATAATGCTGAGGCTCGCAACCATTGGAATTTCACCCGCGAGTGATTCCGCCTGGGCTTCAGGCATGGCTGCAAAAATCACAGGCGAATTTAAGAAACTTTTTTAAAAAGGAAACCACATGTCCAATACAGGTAGAATGTCGATTCTTGTTGCGCTGTCAATGCTTGCGGCGGTATCACCGCTCTGTGCCGGAAACCTGGACTCGCCGAAGGATGTCGCCTTCAAGGCTGATGTTGACGGCACGGAGCAATTTTATATGGAAATGCTCCCGGACGGATTTGATCAGAAAATAACATATGATCTGATCATCGGGTTGCACGGGCACGGTTCTGACCGGAAACAATTTGCCGTTGATAAACGGTCGGAGTGTGCTTCCTTCAGGGACTTTGCAGCAAAACACGGGATGATTGCTGTGACTCCGGATTACCGGGCTAAGACATCCTGGATGGGGCCGGAGGCCGAAGCCGACACGGTACAGATCATCGGTGATCTAAAAAAGAAATACAAGATCAACCGGGTATTCATCGTCGGCGCCTCCATGGGGGGCACGTCGGTTCTCACTTTTGCCGCGCTTCATCCAGAATTAGTTGACGGCGTAACATCGATGAACGGCCATGCCAATCACGTGGAATACAAGCAGTTCCAGGACGCGATAGCAGAGTCTTTTGGCGGTTCAAAGGACAAGATACCGGAGGAATATAAAAAACGCAGCGCCGAATTCCATGCTAATAAAATGACGATGCCTATAGCTTTCACGGTCAGTGACAACGATGCGGTTGTCCCGCCGGCAAGCACCTTGAGGCTGGCAAAAGACTTGCAAAAACTCAAATGCGAAATACTTGTCATTGACCGTCCTAAGGGAGGACACGGCACCAGTTACGAAGATGCAATAGAGGCGATGGAATTCATGCTTTCAGCCAGTCCTAAAACCCCGGCAAAGCGGAAAGGCAAGTCGGATCCGTCTGAAAGCGAGGGCGATGCTTCGAAAGTCAAAACAGAGAAACCTGAAGCCAAGGTTGAGCCGGATGAGATCGATGCTGCCGGAAAGTCTGAATTATGAAATACAAGGACATGAATTATTTCATTGATCTTGAATTCGAATAATGATAAAATTGGAGTGATAAAATGATTAAAGTTGATGCATTGATTGATTTGTTTTTCAAGGAAGTCCCGTTTGAGCAAAGGGTTGAAAAGATTGCCAGATGCGGCTGCAAATACATCGAGACCTGGGGTGGTGGCGATGCCGAGTCCCTTAAAAAAATGGGCGATGCCGGAAAAAAATGCGGAGTGGAACTGGTCAGCATTGTGATGAACTTCGCAACCAACGACGATGTCGCGCCAATCCGAAAGGAGAATTTGCAGAGGTTCGTCGAACAGATGGACCGTTATTCCGACAATGCGCTTGCAGCTGGATGCAGGCAGGGAATCGTGACCACAGGGCAATCTATCGGCGGAAGAAACTATCAGGAACAGCGCTCCGCGCTTGTAAATGCCATGCGCCAAGCCGGTAAACTGCTAGCCAGTAAGGGATTCCAGCTTAATCTTGAAGTATTGAACACCGAAGTCGATCATCCCGGATATTTCCTCGGCTCCCCACAGGAGGGCGTGGCGATCGTCAAGGAAATCGGATTAGACAATGTCAGAATGCTCTATGACATCTATCACATGGGGATCATGGCTGGCAATCTGACAGTCTTTATCGAACAGGATATCGAGTGGATTGGCCACTTTCATTCCGCGGGAATTCCGGGACGCCACGAATTGTTCAATGGAGAAACCAATTATCCTTTCATCATTGACAAGATTGAAAAGGCCGGATACAAGGGGTATTTTGGATTGGAATATTTTCCGTTGCTGCCGTGCCCGGAAACCTTGATCAAGACAATGGGATATTTGTCGGGGAAATGATAATATCTTTAGGATTGGCTCATCAATATAGCGGGGTGATTTATGAAGTTCCTTGACGCGTTGTTGCCAGTTGGCAGAACAAACGGAGCAATCTTTGATGCTCCTACTACAATGAAGCAGCTGATCAAGTATATGGACCGATATTATATTTCGGAAGCGCTTGTGGTTCATACGTTATCCAGAGACAGCGGCCCTGATATCGGCAACATGGAAATCCTAGACTGGAAACATGAAAGGATAAAATGCGTATGGGCCTTTGACCCATGTTGCATCAAGGTGGAGACAGCGGCGGAATTTCTGAATCGCGCACTGGAGAATGAGATAAAAGCGATATTGATAAACCCGTCGGCCATGGGGGTGCGGATTGACAGGACAAGCAGAATCGACGAACTTGCCGGTCTGCTTGAAAAACGCCGTATCCCTTTGATCCTTCTATATTCCAAAGTCACAGGCCTGCCTTCAGATATAATAAATTGGTATGAGATTACAGACTTCTGCAAGAAATTTCCGAAACTGCCGGTAATTGCCGGAGAACTTAGAACCCTGTCAAACAGGCCAATGCTTGAGGCTCTGGCACAGACAAAAAATTTGAGAGTCATGCTTTCAGCGATATGGCAGGCACAGATGCTTGACACGATAGTTGAAAAATTCGGCCATCGGAGAGTTGTTTTCAGCATGGGGGTTCCGCACATGGATCCTGCTGCCTTTCAAATGGTTGTAAATTATGCCGATATCACCCTGACAGCCAAAGAGGCTGTAGCCTGTGGCAACATGAAGGATATTCTGGAGGAGGCGAATTATGAAGGCTGATGGAGAAATTCTCAAAAGGGCAATGGCAGGTCAACCGTTTGATCATATCCCCGTAATAGATTTTCACGCACATCTCGGTTCGTCGTCAGGGTTTTATCATATCCCAAGAAACAATCCTGATGATGTGGTAAAATATATGGACAGATATGGTGTCGACCACATGATTATTTTTTCAATAAACGTCAACTCTGACGCACTGGCCTCGAGCAGATATCAGTACAAGGTGGCAAAGGAATTTCCGGCCAGATTTTCACCTCTTACAATGCTTCACGGCAAATTCAAAGACGACTGGGTACATGACCTTGAAGACGGATACGGGAAAGGCTCCAAGGGGATAAAACTCATTTCCCAGTATCAGAATATTGCGGAAGAATCAATAGACTGGTCTCCGGCGTTTGAATATGCCAACGATAAGAGATGGGTTGCACTGCATCATGACTGGGGGCAGAGCGAAAGGCTCGAACGCTGGGCAAAGGAATTCCCTGGAATAACGTTCATTGCCGGCCATTCATCGCTTGCCTACAGGAAACTTCTGGAAAAATATGACAATGTATATCAGTGCACCTGTGCATGCCTGGTGCCTGCATACACTAGTTTTCCTTCGGCGCAGGATCTCATAGACAATCTCCCTTCCGAGAAAATCCTGTATGGTTCGGATGCGCTTGATTTGGACTTGGGCACAGGCATAGGCCCCATAGCGTTCGCAGATGCTCCGGAAAAGTTGAAAGAGTATATTCTCGGCGGCAATGCCATGAAGCTGATGAATAAGCTTGGCTGGAACACGATCATTCCCGCAGGTGAAAAACAAAATCTGTCAAATTTGAGCAAATAAAGATGGATCTAGTTTCATACGAGAAAGTCTATGGCGAACACATTCCGGTACGGGGCAGATTCCTTCAGGGTTTGCCTGAAGGAATCCCCGGTGGAGGGTCGAATTCTATTCGACCGAGGCGGAATTTAATTCCGCCAGAATGATGCGGCGTAATAAAATTCCGCCTGTGGTCGAGTACCTGTCTTCGTAGGGAAGCTACCCACTTCGCTCTGCGAGCTACGAGGGACAAGACGGCGTGGCATGAAACTCGACCCTCCATTATCGCAGCCCTACGAATTTGTTTGCGAACGGCGGTGGCTGGGTGGCTCAAAGCAAGGCCACGTCCTTTGGGCGTGGATTTTTATTTGATCAGACTTTTCACAATCAGCATTTCAAGTTCTTCGTAGTTACGCTCCTTGATCAGAGCGGCTACCTTTTTGCCGTCCAATGATCTGCTGATTTTCAGGAGTTTCATAAAAATCTCCCTGCTGTTGCTGAGATGTTTTGTTGCCACAGCAGCTTTCTGCGTGCGCATCGCCTTGACATCGAGTCCAATCCATTCGCCATTGTTTCCAAACCCGTGCTGGTCGAGAATGCGAACTTGATTGAACGCCCTGCGCAGATCGACCGCGCCAAAGGTCTTGTCCTGATCATATTTCAGACCATTCTGGTCGTTCAGGTGAACGCTCCAGAGTTTCTTGTGCGCCATGGCATAACCCATTTCGTCGGAAGGATCGAGACCTGCGAGTATCGCATGTGCGCTCTCGATCAGGCAACCAACTCGCTCGGGAGCATTGGTGAGAAGCCCAAGCCCGATAGCATGGCCGATTGTCGGGATATATGTATGATCCATAGGCTCATTAGGCTTGGACTCGATCATTATCCTGATGTTCTTGTCATAGTCAAGCATCGCCTGTAAGGCATCGGCTATGCGCTTCACCGCCTCAACGGAATCTTTTGACTCGCGGATATAAGTGCCTTCGCGGGCAAGCCATAGAACGATATTCTTGGTATTCAGCGCCTTGGCAATGTCTATAGTGCGGAGACTGCGTTCAATCGCATATTTGCGGCAGGCGGGATCATTGCTGGTATAGCCACCATCGATGGTGCGGGGATCCTCCCATAGGCGTGGAGCGACAAATTCCGCCGTCAAACCATGTTCATCAAGTTTGGCTTTCACCTTTTTTGCTTCGGTAATAATCTGTTTCTGGTTGAGATCATTCATGTTTGGGACAGCGTCATCGTCATGAAACTGGACCCCGTCAAATCCCAGTTTCTTGTACATCCCAAGTTTTTTATTGAACTCGATGCTTTCACGTACGGTAGGTCCGAACGGATCCGCTCCCTCATGGATGTTCCACGGACCGAACGAAAATCTGAATGTGCCACTCATTGTCATGCTCCTTATATTTTATTTTTATTTCCAAACTAAAAGTTTTCCTGAAATTGTAAGATAACCTGCATCTGATGTTATCAAATAGATGTTTCTGCAAATAACTTGTATATTTCCGCAGAACAAATTCACATAAATAAATTTGATCGATGCTGTCAGAATTTACTGTTGATGTCAAATCATAGACCCCGATGTCCGAGGTTTTGTACCCCGAATGCTTACGGATCGAAGCTACTCGCCAGACTTAGTGTTAGACAGCACATTTTTCCCCATTTTTCCCAATGCGGATAAAGCGGTGGGAGTTGTCGCAAGACCGCCACGGCAAGTGCATCTGAGGTCACTTGGCAGGCATTCTCCGATTTTGAGTGTAGTATCAACGACTTCATCAAAGGGGACAAAAGAGTTGAACCCTCCCAATGCGGATGAGGCGGCTACGAACGCATGGCCCACCCCGCCTATGTTTCGGGCATGGCATGGCACTTCCACTTCGCCGCCTATAGGGTCGCAAACCAGCCCAAGCGTATTCATCAGGCAAATAGTCGCTGCACGAAAGACGGTGTCCGGGGACGCGTTTGCGGCGTGTGCTATTCCGGCTGCAGCCATCGCTGCTGCAGTGCCGGTTTCCACCATACAGCCGGCCAGCTCGGCGGCAAATGTTCCGCGAATTCCTATAATGACACCTACTAGCCCGGCCACTTTCAGCGCATCCGTGAGCCTCTCCAGTGAATATCCGGATTGTTTAAGACTGTAGAGACAGCCCGGCAGTATCCCGGCACTGCCAGCAGTAGGACAGGCACACACCACGCCGCGCATAAGGCTGGTTTCCATGACTGCCAAGGCACCACAGACGGCGAAGTGGATTGGTTTTCCAGTCAAGGCCATGGCAGATTGGGATTCAAATATTTTCCGAGCTGTTGGCTGTAGGAACTTGTACTTAACTCCTGCCACATTTCTTGCCAGACTTTCTTCAACAATGTTCAACAACAATTGTGTGCGCTGTGTAAATATCTCTTCTATTGTCTTCGCCGGCAGGCCTGAGAGCAACGACTCATAGCGAACCGCTATTTCAGGGAGGGTGCTCCCTAAACACAACGCAAGAACTTCTTTCCCGGAACGGAAAAGTGGTTCCGTGCCGGCCATCAGCAACTGGGAGGGTGCTGCTTCGCGAATCCTCATGACAGGTGGCCAATGTGAAAACCGATTGCGCTCTTCAGGCGTGAGTTTTTGTCGAGTACGGAACAACCACCAAGCACTGGCCTGGGAATTATCTGGCAGGTCGCCAATCAAGAGATCTGCAATGCCCATGCGAGCAAGGATTTCCTGTCCTGACACAGGTTCACTACATTCAATCATGAGGACAAAAGTGCTTCCATCAATATCCACTGGTCTCGTATTCCATTGCAGAATACGAAAGGCTCCGCCGCCGGTAGAGACGGCCAAATATCGATCTGTCCGTTCAGAGGCGGTGCCCCGACAGGTGAGTACAATCTCGACGAGATTGGGATGGTCGATCTGCTTTAGTGAACAGATCTCCACTCGAAATTCGAAAGGCGCACCCGGCAATGCCAATGTGTTGAGAGCCTCCAGATATTCAGGAGAACACATATTGATCCCCATAAACCCGGCGGCAAAACCTTCGTCTGATCCTTGCTCCGTATGGACTTGGGCAAATGAGCCATCGTAATCAAAGCGAACAACTGCCTGTGCGATACGCTCTCCGTCTGACAGCGATAATTGCCGACACATCCTGGCTATTGCATACGGTGCTGCAGAATGAGAACTGGAAGGGCCGCGCATAACCGGTCCAAGGACATCGTTCAGGATACTGCAATGTTTCTGTTGTATAGTCATGCTATTATTACGGATACGCTAACGTTTTTGATGACCGACCCAATGATAGTAATTTTGATTTTTACCATGGATGACAATAAGCCGGAAGGATTGAAGATTCAATGGAAAAATGCTGGAGAAGAGTGAAAATTCCTCCTTTCCGCTCCGTCCGGGGCGGAAAGGTTGGGGCAAATAACGGAAAGCGCCATGTATCCCCCCGGGGCGGAATATGGAGTATGGGACGGGATCTTGATAGGACATCGAAATCAATTGTCGCCCGATCTGTCGTTTTTTCTCCATAACTTGGTATTAATTATTGCACAAATCTAAACAAATGTAAAATCAAACGAAAAAAAAGCGTAGCAGTCCGCAATACCGCCTGTAAATTATGTCCAGGAAAAAACGAGGAGATGCAAATGCGCGTGAAGAATGATAATTGCTGGCAGCGGCAGCTTCATTTTCCTGCAATTCTTAAACACCAAACTATTACACCGGAAAGGACTTACAAGATGATGAATCAAGACTATGGGAAGCGAACATGTATGATGAAGATGCGCAAGCAACACGATGCCATCGCAGCGTTGGTTGCATTCGGTCTTGCGCTCACCACGTCTGCATCGGAAGCGCCAAAGGAAGACATGAATATGAAATCGGAGAATAGGACTTGGACCTTGGCGACCAAAGATACGGAAATGACCCTGACGATGGCGAGCAATACACTCAGCCTCGCCAGACTGCTCAATCCGGCACAGAACTGGAATTGGACGCCTGCTCCGGCACCGGTGCCACTGCCTAGCGTCCAGGGCAAGAAGGTGAACTGGAAGTTCTGTGAGGCAGCCGAGGAGAAGACAAACGGTTATCAACTCACACTACACTTCATATGCGATGATCCGGCCTTGGAAATGAAATCGATATGGCGGGCTCTGCCGGGAACAGGACCGGTCGAGAATGAGGTGAGTATCGAAAACAAATCGGGCGGCGATGTGACCTTCGGTCCCGACATCGTGGCCGCCCGGATCGATCTTGTGGCGGATGCCGCCGTGACCTTGCATCGGGCTGAAAAGACCGCCATGGGTACAGGGAAGGTTCTTCAGGACGTGATCGGGCCAAACGCGAAGTTTAGCACCCGGACCGGCACCATCCCGCTCATCATTCTCGGGGTCGGTTTCACGCACGGCGCCTACTTTGGATTTGAATGGGAATTGGGCGGGTTCAACGTCGTGTCCCAAACGGATCCTCTGCGGATGGCTGTGTCGGCCCACCCGATCACCGAGAATGTAACCCGGGGCAAGGGCGAGGTGTTCGTGATACCAAGCGTTTATTACGGTGTCTATCAGGGCGACATCGATGATGGTGCCAACCGGTTCAAGCGGTGGTTCTGGAACCACAAGATAACCCGGAGCCTCCACGATAACGAGAACGAACCATGGGTTGAGGTGTGCATGCAGGATTTCCATCACAGTTCCATGAGCTATGGCTTTTCTAGGCAAAGCACCTATGATCGTCTGGCTGCCGATGGCGCGGAATGCGTCAAGCTGGACTTCTGGGACGGAACAACCAAGGGCTGGTACACTAAGCAGGACTGGACGTTCCGACCGGAGGCCTGGCCCAACGGTTTCGATTTTGCCGCCAAGGCGCATAAGGCTGGTCTGAAAGCCTCGCTGTACATGGGCGGCACGTACCTGGATTGCGACCTGACTACCCTGGCCGGCCGGGACGCGGAACTGGAAGCCGTCCAGAGCCGATATGACCAGGGTTGGTTCGACATGTGGCGCACGGACAAATATACGGCACCCAGAGAGCCGATACCGCAAAGCTACCAAGGTGTTGCCAATTTTCTCTTCATTCAGGATCGCCTCATCAAAGACCGGCCGGGCTACCGCTACGAAAACTGCTGCAACGGCGGCAAATACAAGGGGTTTGCAATTTGTCGGCGCATGACATTCTGCACCATGAACGATTTTGCCCTTGACCCGGTTGCAATCCGCACAACCTATTTCTCCAACACCTATGCAATCAATCCAGTCCAATTGAAGTCTGATCTGGCACCGGCCCAGACTGCCTACCAACTGCGCACCGACATGTTGGGAGCAATCCTGACAGGTGACAGATCTGGATATGGTAACCATGTGTTCCGTCAACACATCGCCCTCTACAAGGTGCGGCAACGCCCCATCTTGCGCGGCGCAAACGTCTATCACATCCTGCCTATGCCGGACGGGAAGAACTGGGACGGTCTGCAATTCCACAACCCGGACCTCGACCGAGGGTCAGTATTCCTCTTCAAGCCAACGTCTCAGGCACCCGCGTCACAGGTCGTCCGACTGCGCGGACTGATCCGGGACAAGACCTATGACGTGCTGTTCCAGGATACGGTAGAACGGTCCTGTTCCATGACTGGAGCAAAGTTGATGGACGAGGGGATGACCGTGACCCTGACCGGCGATAATGTCAGCGAAATCATCTGGATCAACTGTCCCGAGCTGTCTGTAGATCCAGCCGAAGTCGTATTCACCGTGGCCGACCAGGGCGTAAAGGCCGCCCCCCAGCAGATCTCCATTGCCTACCGCCGCAGTCCAGACATGGGCAAGGCGTTCACCGTCACTGCCGCGGATCCGTGGTTGCGCGTCGCACCGGTGTCCGGTGCCGGGAACGGACAGATCATTGCGGTTTCGGTCGATCCCTGTGACATGCCTTCGGACATCTACCGGTCGAAGGTCATCGTGTCGCATCCAGACCTGCCTGACAAGATTGAGGTCTCGGTGCGTATGCAGATCGGTCTGCCAGTGCCGAAGGTGGTGACCATAACCCCGGCCATTGGCGGGTGCGTAGTCAACGGGAACCGTCGATTCTCATCGGTCGTGGAGGACCAGTTCGGCGAACCTTTCGCGGCGCAAATGCAGTGGATGGCCTCTGGTGGAGGTAAGGTCGATGATCAGGGAATGTTCCAGAGCGACGGCACCGCTGGAGTATTCGTCGTCACCGGCACCGTCGCCGGATATCTTCTGGCGACAGCAACTGCGAGGATGCATGTTGCCTCAACCCCCCAGTTTGCCCGCTGGAAACTCGACGAGAAGGATGGTGCAATTGCCACTGATACGTGGGGTGAGATCCATGGAACCCTGGTCGGAGATCCAACCTGGGTGCCGGGCAGACTGGGCGGAGCTTTGTTCTTTAACGGAAAGGACCAGTACGTAGACACAAAGTCGTCGCTGGAAAAACTCCAACTACCATGCACGTTTGCCTTCTGGGTGAAACCTGGCAACACACAGATTACCTATGCCGACATATTCGGCAACCACGAGAACTCCACGTTAGGCGTGGTGATGCAGCAGAACGGCAACGAATTCAATAAGTATTCGTTCGGATACGGTTCCACGCCACCACCCGGAGGTGGCGCAGGTCCAGTGCAGTTGGTTGCAGACGAATGGCAGCATGTCGCCGTAGTCTGTGACGGCAAGGAGGTCATCATCTATCTGAACGGCGCTGTAGCAGCGCGCGGCACCGGGGTGAAACCGTTGACACCAAACCCGAACCTGGGATTCCGACTGGGTAGTGGTCACGCGTGCGGACGATTTTTCAACGGGGCTCTCGACGATTTCAGGATCTATGCCAGTGCGCTGAGCGGTGCCGAGGTCGCCGCACTAGCCAAAGGTTTAGACGAAGCGGAGGAAACAACTCGAGGCAAATGAGTTGATAGAAATTTACCTTCCAGGCGTCCCCAATGTCAGAGAAGGGATGTCGTCGGGCATCGGGGGCGCACCTATGATTTGACAACAAGCTCTCCCTCACTCATCCATCCCTGCCTTTTCGTTCGATGAAAGGCCCAGCAGTTTTTTCAATTCGTCCTTTCATCTGAGTAGGAGGGGGGAGTTGGGGGCAAGCCTTCTTTTGCTGCTTTCATTTTTCCTTTTAGCAGCAACTAATTGAATGTCAAGCTCTAATCGTATTCGCAAGATATGACTGTCTTCATGCCATGGTTCCTGCCGGGAGGAATGGAAACCTTGTCAGTGCCAGCGTTGGCGGTTTCCACGCATACCATCGAGCGATATTCCTCATTGCCGAAATCAGGCATCCGCGCGGCTTTTGCAATCCAGGGATTCCATATGACGGTCGTTCTGCTACCCGTCTTGGAGACCTTTATCCTCCTTGCTGATCCCGAGTCGGAAATAATGCAGTCGCATACCGATTTGGAGTAGATTCTGTCCACCTCGGAATCAAACCTGACATCTCCGGACTGCACCTTGCTCGCATGTAATCCGTTTACAGTGTCGATGTATGCGGCGCCGTCGAGTCCCGAGATCGAAACCCTGCCGATGTCGGACACGGAGAAATACGAATGCAACGCTTCGCTTACGATGAAATTCTCCATTCCATTGTTCTCCGTGAGCAGTTCCACTTCGAGTGTTTTTCCGCATCTGACTGCAAGTTTGAGTTCAAAAGGTTCAACTTTGAATTTTCCCGGATTGACATCGGTATTTTTCAATGAAAGCACCAGTTCTGTAACTCCGTCATCATTTGACGCGGACTTCACATTCCACCGGGATATCCTTGCAAAGCCATGTGACGGCATTGCATTGTCAGACGTATGCGCTCCGAACCATGGCCAGCAGACCGGAATTCCGCCGCGGATGGGCTTGCCCTTTTCAAAGAAACTGAAGCCGCTCATCCATAGGATATCTTCCCTGCCTTCAGGTTTGAAGCTCAGCACATGTGCTCCATATAGGCTCACGGTGCATCTGGAATGTGGATTGCGGAGCTCGGCCAAGATGAAATCCTCTTTGCCGCGGACAAATTCCAGTCTGCCCGGAATCGAATACTTTTCATTAAGTTCTTCCAACATGGTTACGCTCCTCTGTGTTAGAGTTTATTGAAATGCTTTTCTACTGACTGCAGCCATGTCTTGTCCGGCATGGCGTAAGGGCGGAATATTTCAATAGTTCCCCGCTGCTCGTTGTAATAGAGTGCGCGATGCATGCCAAGTTTGACAGCCTGCGGGGTATCAATGAAGGCGGACGAATCTTCCGCGCTCATCTGGAAGAGAACCCGCATCCCGAACTCACTCAGAAGTTTTCTGTTAAAAGTCCTGTTTATATTGTTGAGGTTGTCGCACCACAGAAGAGTATGCAATCCTAAAGGCGGACCTTCCGTCACTATCGTATTAAACTGACGGCTGGTGCTTGGCCCTTGAGTAGAGTCACCCATTGAGAAGCTGAAATCCTCCTTGTCTCTGAGCATTTGCAGCCGTTGCAATCCATAAATTACCAGATAAATGGACTTTGTCTCCAAGGTGTTGGAATTTTGCCTGGTTTCAATTTCCTTTGCCAGTTCGTCTATGACTTTCGGGATTTCCCTGTATTTCACGTTGCGGACATTATTAGGCAAAATCTGATGGAGTTGTTCAAAGCAGCTGATCTTATTTTCTTCAGGAATGCTTCCGTCCAGCAAGATGAACTGAACGTTATTCTCAGGATATTGCAAGGAAAGTCCCAGCACGGCAATTGACATCATCGCAAGGGCGCTTTCCTCATATTGACCTACAAACAATAAATTGTTCCCACTATGATTATAGAAACTTATCTCAGTTGCCTCCTTAATGGAATTTGGTTCTCCAAGCCATATCTTGCCCGTAGCCGGCGGCATTGCTGGAACAGGTAGCTCCATGAGTTTGTGAATAAATTTATTTTTCGTGATATCCGAGGGAACATTTCCCTCAAAAACGATTGGAGGGGTGACGTTGTAAGCCTGTTCAGCCGCGATTCCGTTGATTATGGATAAATGCCTGTCGCGCTCCTCATTTGGCAGCCAGACCACCTGGAACGGGTTATTCCCCTCTTCCAAGCCTGAAGCGTCATTATAGATGGCTTCACCCGGCCGCGACAACATGAGAGCTCCCGAATTGTTTTCATCCAGGATCAGATAGGAATCTGATTCTCCGCACTGAAGTGCTATTCTTACGGCCATTTGCCCGAGAGTTGCACGTGCCAGAGTGTAAGCCCCACCAAGTGTTTGAGAACCCAGCATGACATGAATTCCAAAGGCGCGTCCCTGCCTCACAATCCTGTCCAGTAAAAGCGAGGCGTTCTGCGCTATCCTGTCATCTTCGACAAAAAGTTCCTGGAACTCATCAATCAACAGCAAGGTCCTAGGGATTTTTTCGCTGTTTTCACCCGCGGACTTTCTGTATCCTGCCAAATCCTGGACTTCCAATTTCCTGAAAATATCCCCCCGTTTTTTCAATTCATGATCTATTCTTTCCAGAACACTCAGTCCAAATTCCCGATCGCTTTCTATGGCGATTACCCGGGCGTGAGGAAGCTGCTTTGAGGCATAAGGCTTGAATTCAACTCCCTTCTTGAAATCAATCAGATAAAACTCGATCTCATCCGGGCTGTACATAAGGGAGAGGTTGGTGATGAGGACATGAAACAGGGTGGTTTTGCCTGATCCTGTCTTTCCCGCGACCAAGGCATGCTGCAAAGTCCCTCTGCCCAAGGATAAGTATTGCAGTTTCTTGGCTCCTGTGCGTCCGATTGGGACTTTTATTTCTGAAGTCGTCTTGCAAGTCCAGTAATTTTTTGGTGACGGTGCCACATTGTTAAATGGGACTTCCACTTTCGTGGAACCTACGCTTTTCTGCCCTATTTTATGTAGAAGTGGTGTCATGAAATCTGGATTCGGAGGAGATTCCAGGATTAGCTTGGTACCTGCCAGATTCGTATTGGCGAAAAGCACTTTTTCTTTCTTGAGATTTAGGTGGATGCTGTTTTTCTGGAGTTCCTCCAGCATGAAATTATCCGGCAAGGGATGTCGCCGGTCCCAGTGAATCAGACTGTAGACACCACATCTGCTCCCGCTATTTGCCATACTCAACAGCCTTTTCATGGAGGTTTCATCGAAGTTGACAGGGAAGTCCGCTATGACAAGAAAATGATATCTTTCAGATATTTCACCGGAATCCTGATTGTACTCTGTGATGGTGTCATATTCATTCCGGAGATACATTTGTATTACTTTTCTCATATGCTCGTTCAATTCCGCCAGACGCTCTTCCATTTGCCGTGGTTCCGTCCAGATGCAATTATTAATGAGAGTCTCTTCGTAATCTGCCAAGTGCATAAATGAAGAAAAGCTTTCCCCAAGACCGACCGGGTCAAAGATGGTGAAATTCACTTTCCCAGGGGGAAGCGTGGTAAGAATGCGCAGCATCAGATTATTGAGAGTTTTAACAGCTCTTTCCCTTTCCTCCGGCACAGTATCCAGGAGGATTGAGCCGTTTTTGGGGAGAATCAAGGAAATCGGAAGATGAAATTCATGAGGTTCTGGAATAGGCAAGCGTTTATCCGCAGGCATTTTGGCTGACAATTGCGTGATGTCAGCATGTAAACGTGCGAACTGGACTGACGGTGTGAAATCCCCGCGAGGCATCCATTCGGACCAGGAAACGACATTATCCCATCCGGGGAAAAGTGCTTCAGCCCGTTGATTTATGGAGATTATATCGCTGCGAATTTCATCAGTTTCACTTCTCCAGCTCGTTTCCAATTCCTTCCATTCGGATTCATTTGCTTCCCTGACGGAAGCCTCTTTCCGAGCGTAGTCTTCATTAAGCTTTTTTAACCGCCCGCGAAATTCTTCCTTTAAGTTTTCAATATGACCAGAAACCCCCTGGTTGAACTCATGCAATTTCGGCTCATATAGCTCCTTTATCCTTTTTAGCAGATGATCTTTCTTTTTCTCTATGTGATCCAGTTGCCCAATCCGCATGACCGACAGCGTATCATCAAGAGGATGCCATAAGGAATCAATTTTTTTGACATAATCATCTCGCTCTTCGGCAAAATCTCCCAGCTTTTTGTCCAATCCCGACTTGGAAGTACTCACGCAAAAGTCATAAGTCTTACGGCTTTTAGCAATCAAGGAGTTTATGTGGATCACAAGGGGCTTTGAATGATTCACACTGTTCAAATAAAAAACAAACAGGAAAAATGATAGCGTAAATAAAGAGAAAAGGCTTCCTATCAGATAAGAGACAGGAAGAGCATAATTTACAGCTATAAAAAACGCTATGGCATGTATGGCGACAACAGAAAGCATAATCAACAGCATGCGGAATTTCCTGAAGATGCGGAAGGAAGCTGGCGTTGTCAGCCTTAACAGTTCTTGCTCTATGACATCAAGTCTTTTCCTTAAATCATCCCGCAGTTCGCTCACTCCCAGATTTTGAGGGACAAAACCTTCAACTGCCGCGTCAATTCTCTCGGTGTCCTTCCGGGAAAGATGATGCCATATTTGCGTGATTATTTCAATGGCGACCAATCGCTCTTTCATCTCAGACAGACTTTTTACGAACTCGTCGTGTTTGGATTTTTCTTCCGTTATCTTGAGGCGATAAAGATTGTCATACGTCACAAACTCTTTCTGGATATCTATTTTCGCACGGCTTTCTTTAGAGTTGAGTTTTTTTAAGAGCTGTTGCTTCCTGTTTTCACTCGCCCTTTCCACCTGCCTGAGCCTGGAAGAAAATTTTTCCTCGACACGCTGCTTCCCCTTTTGAAATGCGAGGGTTGTCTCCTGTATCCGCAGCTCAAGCTCCTCCTGGATTTTTTGCGCATGTTTTTCGAAGTCCCTCTTTATCGTTGATTTCTGAGCGGAATAGTTTTTATTGACGGACTCCTCACGCCTGGTGTAGTCAGAGATCAGTTTGCCAAAACCATCTATGACTGCCAGAATTTCTGATGTTTGAAATTTATTACTCACAATCACTTTTCACTTTTTCTAGCAACGTAGATAATTGTTCGAGTGCCTCGACTGACAAATTTATCGTTGGTTGCAGTTGACTGATATATTCCCTCTTGAATTCCCGGCTTTTAACATCGTCCCACTGGGCCTCTGTCTCCTCCCAATGAGACAGAAGCTCCTTGGTAATCGCTGACAGCTGATTATCGCTCGATCTCATGTTCATTGACGTCTTCTTTCACATTATTTTCTTCGACAAAATATTTTGTCGCGGCATAAGCCTGAAGGCTTTTTATCATTTCGCTCAATTGGATGATCGCCCTGGGCGTGTCAAGATCAAGCAAACTTGACAATCTGCCCAATTTGGCTATGCAAGTCTGGGCTTCACCATCAAATGATTTCCCCCATTTTGAGACCATCCTGAGTTTTTCCTGGGCTTCGTTCAGCTGCATCTCCGCCTGCCTGACTTTTCTTTCTTCCACAGCTGTAGAACCTTTCAACCCTGAAAGCCGGGCCGAGAACAACACATTTCTTGCCTCTTCCAGTCTGACTGATCGCTGTCTTATCTGACTTCTCCAATAAGGATGTTGGCTGCTCGTTATCCAGGAGCGTGTCCGGATGACTTCAGATTGCGCTTCGTTCAGTATCTGTTCCGCCTTGTCATTAAATATGCAAAGATGTGTCCTGAAGGACTCTATTGCATCTATTGAATTGACTTTTGCCTTGAGTGACATGATATGTTAAACCACACTCTATTTCTGATTCAGGTATTCTTCGATTTTCTGAGCTTTTCTCAACAGATAAGGCACATGCCTGTTTGAACTTTGCACGAATTTATTCATCGTTCTGATTGTTTCCATGAAGTCTTCCGCGAACTTCTCGTGCTCCTGATCCTCCCATGAATCTCCTAAGGCTGAAAAGTGGGAATGCAGAGAAACCATTTGAGAATGAAGATCATCGTTAAATCTCTTCAATTCAGCGGCGAAACGCCTTACCTCGATGGGATCCATGATAGCTTTTGGCATAATTCCCCCATTTAGTTTTTGTTGTCTTGTGAAAACTTACCACACATCTCTGCTGGGAAGTTGCTACCAGAATTAATAACTCCATTGTGGTAGAATACATCGGAAAGATTGGAGAATCAAGCTAAAACAGGAGGAGTTCCTGTAAAGATGAAAATAGGGCTGTAATTTTTTAGTGCGCTATGAGGGAGACTGCGAATTTCGCAATACTCTAAGAAAAAATAAAGGAGAAAGACATGTCGCAAGGATTAAAAAATATGCGGGAAATGGCTTGTACTAGCGAATTAGAGGTTGTACTCCAACATCTTAGTATATTAACATTAACAGCTTGGAGGAATGATCAATGAAAAGAATGGTAATTATGGCGTGCTTTCTTACAACTTGTTTTTTGCTAATAGCAGGATGCTCCAGCATGACGGACAACACAAAACCGTCAAGAACGGAGTCGTCAACAACGGATAACACGAATTTGTTTATCAAAATAGATATTGAAAAAAATGGTGTTCCCCTCGACTTCCTTTCCTCTATCGCTTCCAAAGATGTTATTAATATTTCTCAAGCACTCCAAGAAAAGCAGGAAAATGGTTCCCTCTCCTCCCCTACAATGTTTAAGTTCTCCGGGAATAATATAAAAAGGCTTTCAGCGGGGAACTACTCGATAGATTATAAAGTCGGTCTTCAAGTACCTATCTCAGTCTCTGCTCCGCAGGCGCAAGGAAAAGATTCTACTCCACACCAAGTTTATCAATCAGTTCAATATGTTGACACGGGGACCACCTCATCGATCAATGTAGAATTAAATCAGCCAGTATACATCTTTGGAAGCAAGACCTACAAGATTAAGATGACAGTTAACACAAAGAATTAACGGGAATACACGTTTGCTTTTTGGACTTCAAGACGCTGGAAGACGGCATAAGACAATGATTTCAGGGGGGAGATGTTTTAAGTCATAAGTGCTTGATTATGAATGGTGCCGACGATAGGATTTGAACCTACACTCCGGTGAAGGAACTACGCCCTGAACGGGAATATATTGAATTCAAAAAATATGTTTTGAGGCTAAATGGCGTCTTTTGACGGCTCTTGTGTACCCCCTAATGGAACATCGAAAGCATACAAAAAGCATACAGTCATTATTCCCCTTAATCCATACCCATTTTGGTTAAAGATTCTCCTACAAATTTAATCTGCACCAGTTATAATTCATTTACTGGGGTATCTCCTTGACTAAAGTACCCCCTACGGCTTGTGTTTTTCATGCTTGTTACGCAGGCCTTTTGAGATGGAACGGTACGTTGCCGGTGGGGTTCGCACAGAGTTCTCGATAAGA
>CAIQLG010000427.1 GCA_903872565.1 uncultured Lentisphaerota bacterium
CGATCGGACAAACGGGAGACCGTTTGGCGAAATCACCGCCCGAAGAACCGGATGCGTCAATTGCGCACGTCCGGGTCTGTGAGGGGTCTGGGCGGCAACGCCCAGGTCTACTCGGCAAAAAGAGCTTCTTCACGCTTATTGAGTTGCTTGTCGTGATTGCGATCATCTCAATTCTGATGGCGATGCTGCTGCCGGCACTGAAAGCCGCCAGGGGGATGGCGAAGCAGATAAACTGTCTTAGCAACTTGAAGCAGGTTGGCTTGGGATGCTCATATTATCTCAATGATTGCGGATGGCTACCGCCGTGCATGTGGCAACGAGGATCAGATACGAGTACCAGATATTGGCAGTGGGATCGGGGGCTCATATCGTCGGGATATTTGAACGATAAAACCGGAACATCAGGATACCATGCCGTGGGATATACAAGTGACAACAGCGCCAGGTATCGCAGCAAATACTCCTGCCCGGAGGAAATGCGCGCAGAATGGGGTTCAATTGGCATGAATGGCGGCTTATCAGGTTATCCGAATTTTCTTCATGGTCCGAATTTCCCATACCCGTCCAGACTCGCCTATCTCGCGGATGGCTGGACTTTCGTTTTCGACTGGTTAAATCCCTTGCAAGATCTAAGTCCCGACGCTTATACCGTTTTGTTGCGTCATCAGAATCGGCATTCATTCAATGTCGTCTATGTCGATTTACACGGAAACATGCGGAATAGAAACACTGTGACACCAGGCTCTTACCAAAAAACCCCATTCTGGGTGCCCACTGGTAATTGGCCAGTTCTGCCACCAGATTAACATTTATGAAAATAATGAAAGATGAAGTTTTTATAAAAAAATCAACAAAGGAGCAAGCAATGAATTTGTATCGTTTCATGAAGCGTCTGACTGTTTCGGCTTCGGTTTTGGCCGCCGCCAATTTCTCCGGCTGCATCTCGGACAACACCAAGACTGCCGCCAAGGCAGATGACACCGCCGCCAGCCTGGTGCTGGCGGAAAATGGCAAGACGGACTACCAGATCGTGATTCCCGACAAAGGCAAGGAGGAGATCGTTGACAACTGGCTCTTCGCGGCCGCGAAACTGATGCAGGCTGCGTTCGAAAAGAACGGTTTCAAGATTGATGTCGTGCAGGAGGGTGCAAAGGCCAAGGAGAAGCCTGGCATCTACCTCGGCGCGACCAGATTCGCGAAGGAGAGCGGCATCAATGTCGAACAGCACGACGACTGGACGTATTTCCAAAAGGCAGTCGGCAGGGATCTTATCATAGCAGGAAATGACAAGAAAGATCCTGTCAACACCATCGGGGGCACGAAAACGCCGCTCGCGCTGCTCGGAACGGTCAAGGGCGTCTGCGACTTTCTGCGCGAATACGCTGGCGTGCGCTTCCTTTTCCTGAACATGGATCAGAGTCAGTATGCCACGCGCGGCGACGGCTTGGACACATTTAACAAGGACGGATCCCTCAATATAGACACGAGGAGCATCGCGTTCATCCCGGTGAAAAAGATCGCGGTGCCGAACAAACTCGACCTCGAGAAGACGCCGATGTTGCGCGCCAACTGCGACAACAATTGTGAAACTTTCTATTATATCTCGATGAACTTTTTCCCGATGCTGAGCTTCGTCCAAGAGGGGAATGTTGGTTGGCCGCCTGCGACCGAATACGCCAAGAGCCATCCTGAATATTTCGCCCTGACCAAGGACGGAAAACGCGCCTGCGACCTAAGGCCTCATGACGCATATGCGATGGCGGTCTGCCCGTCAGGAGGTGCGCAGGATCTTGTATATGCGGAAGCGGAAAAACTGATGGCAGGCGGAGCAAAAACGATCTCGATATCTGTTATTGACGTCTATGGGCTTTGCCAGTGCAACTGCGAGGAATGCAACAAGCTTTTCGGCATGAAGGCCGAAAACTGGGAGCAGATCTATGCCAGAGGCGCTTCCGGCAAGCTCTGGCACGTGTATTTAAAGATAACGGAACGCCTGCGCAAAAAATATCCGGATGTGAAGATATGTATATTAGCCTATCAGGACAACCCGACGTCAGGGGCGATCGAAAAGGAGATCAAGGAATTTCCGAAGAATGTGATGGTGGGGATGCTGTTTGCCTCGCAGCGTTATTTTGACGTGCAAAAAATCTCATTCCCCGCAGGGATTTACGGCCTCGAGGAGACCTTCACCAGTTTCGGGCGGGCCGGTTCGTATCTGCCGGAACGAACACCCGAGCATATGGCGGAATTCGTGCAGACACTGGCGCGCAACAACGTGAAATGGTCCACGCGCGACGGAGTGCTCGGATATGTGCGCGGGATGCAGGCGCCAGCGTACTATGTCTATGGCCGCATGATGGACGACCCCGCGGCCGACTGGAAGGCCATCTACAAGGAGTTCTGCACGGCCGCGTTCGGCAACGTGGAACCGCAAATGACAAAGTTCTTCGACCTCCTGCACATGCAGATGGTCGTCTATTCCGAATTCCTCGGCGTCTGCATGCCAGGCTGGGGGCCCAAGTGCTCGTTTTCCCCCTACAATGACAGCAAGTGGCACGTGATGAGCATGTACACCCCGGAATACTGCGCGGACGCAGACGCGCTCCTGGCCTCGGCGGAGAAGGCGGCGAAGGATCCGGACGTGCAGGCGAGGCTCCATCTCATCCGGATCGAGTTCGACTACATCCGGAAGATGTCGAAGATATTCTTCCTTCAGAACGCATGGACGCTGAATTCCACCCAGGCGAATCTGGATCAACTCCTCGACGCGATAGACGACTGGCACTCGTATCTTGAGAAACTCGCCGGGGGTACCGGCCGAAGCGGCTTCAAACCGTTGAGTGACTGGCCTGAGATGCGTCCGTTCAACGGCAATTTCTATGTCCATGCGGCGCTGGTCGGCGACGGGTACCGGCAACTGTGGTCGAATACGTGTCTCAACTGGGACACGAAAGCGATTCGCGCCGGAATCCTCACCGACAAGCACCAGCTCAAAGTCGCCACGGTCGAAGCCGCGCCTGGAATCGACTCAAAGGAGTGGGACAATGTGACTGAATCGGTGCTCAAAGCCCGTGGCAGCATGCCGTTCATCAATGCGAGGACGACACTGAAAGTCCTCCGCGACAAGGACGCGCTCTATGTCCGATTGGAAGGCCCGAACCTCTCGAGCCACCCGGAAGACCTGTTCAAGATAGAGCCCGACGGGAACATATTCACGCAGGAATACGACGAGTTGGGAATCCTGCCGCCGGATTCGGGTGGAAAGGTCTACCGGCTGGCGGCCAACCCACTCGAAGGCTCGCGCTACGATTCGGTCTTCACGCCTGACAAAAACAACCGGATGATCGAGGACGTGAAGTGGAACGGCAAGTGGGAGGTCACCATCAGAACGACCGGAATAAAAGGCCCCTGGAATCTGGGGGAAAGAATCTGGACGGCGTGGTTCCGTATCCCGTTTACCGACTTCGGTGGCAGGGCACCCGCAGCGGGCGAGGTCTGGCGCTTTAACGCGGCCAGGAACAGATACCTTTGGAGCGACGGCCCGGGCGTGACGGACAGCAAGACGCTCGGAGAACTCGTTTTCTGAACGTTGCAAACGGCATCTGAAAGCCTTCCGTGCGGGATCGCCCGCCGAAAGGCAAGCGTCAGCAGGTATTTACGGATAAGAAATGTAAAGCAGATAGAGAATAACAATAAACGACAAAAGTTACGAGGAGCAGCAGATAGAGAATAACAATAAACGACAAAAATTACGAGGAGCAGATAACATGAACAATTTTTCCTGTGAGAATGGCTGGCAAGCCGGAGCCGCCCAGATTGACATCAGCCCTGAGAAAGGCATTCAAATCGCCGGAGACATCGGCCGTTACCGGCCCGTCGAGGAGGTGCGCGATCCGTTGTTCGCCAAGGCTCTGATTCTGGCGAAAGGAAAACACCGTATTTGCATTGTCCAGCTCGATTTGTTGGCCATAGTACCCAAGTATGATGCCATTTTCAGAGCGCGTATTGCGAAAGAATTTGGTTTCCCTCCCGAGGCTATAATGCTGCACTGCACCCAGACACATGCGGCGCCCTACGTTGGGAATACGTATATAAGCGATGAGTACACAGACGTGCCGCCGGAGCTGTGGTTCATCCGGAGCGGCGATGACCGGTACAATCCTGTGGTCGAGCGGGGCATCATGAGTGCAATAGAACAAGCTTTGTCCTCCATGCAGCCCGTGACGGCGCTGGCTGGACGCGGCGTGGACGGGCGCGTGGCGTTCAACCGCCGCTTCATCATGCGGGACGGAACGACACGGACTCATGGCGGCGGGATATGTAATCCGGATATTCTGCAAACGGAAGGTCCGGTCGATCCCGAGGTTGGCGTGATGCTTTTTGTGAATGACAAGGGTGCCCGGGTCGCAGCACTGCTCCATCACACCTGCCATCCGTGTCATGGCTATCCGGCGCGATGGGTTACATCCGGCTGGCCGGGCGCATGGGCGCGGAATGCGCAAGCCATGCTTGGCCCGCAATGCGTACCGCTGGTCTTGAACGGTTTCTGCGGAAATATCCAGCACGGCAACAGGCTGGATCCGAACTGCAAAGATGATTATATCGACATGGCGCAGAAGTTGACCGAAACCATGGAGCGCATTGTCAATCAGGCATTGCGCCCCATCTCGATGGATGAGCTGTCCTGGACCTTGGAATATATTCCGCTGACACGCCGGAAGCCGGATGCTAAGACCGTGGCGAACGCACAGACCTACTTGAGAGAGCATCCGACGCCCCCTTGGACAAATGCCGAGAAAACGGCCGTCACGTGGGATTATGTCTATGCCCATTCCAACCTGGACCTGCACCGCCAATGCCAGCAATCGGCCACCGTCGATTTTCCCGTCCAGGTCATCCGCATGGGCGACGTGGCAATTGTGGCCATTCCCGGCGAACCATTCGTGGAGGAGCAACTGCGGATTAAACTGAAGTCCCCTGCCCCCTTCACCTTCTGCGCCCACATGTCCAACGGCGGCTGTGTCAGTTACATCCCGACGGCTGAGGCATTTGACCGGGGCGGATACGAAACCAAGACATGCAGTTGGTCGATGCTGGCACCTGACTCATTGACGCGCATCGGAGATCACGCAATAGGAATACTTAAAGAAATTTTCAGGACAGAGACACTGAAGAGCGGAGAAACGACATGAACAATCCACAACCGCATATCGCAGATCCGGCTGTATCATATCTGTCTGGACGATTGGACCAAGCGTATGAGTTTATGATGCAGGTCATAGAACATCCTGTTGCTGAATGTGGCGAACCGCTTGTCGGCTTGGAGCGGGCGGCCGCCGACTCTGGCGTGAACGTGGCGTTTTCACGCAAGCCTCACGCCTTGGGAAAGCCCCGCCTCCATCTTCTGAGGCAAGGACAGATCGGCGGGTTTCTACGGGCAGCAGCAGAGATGAACCGCCGAGGATGGATCATGCGCGTCGAGGACGGCTACCGCGACCGCGTCATGCAGAAGTTCCTCGGGCGCCAACCAGCCATTTTCGACATCATCCTCCGAATGGTTGTCCGGGAGCTTGGCGGCCTGATCCCCGATCCGGAACTCATGTTCAAGCGTGTGCTGACTCTAGTCGCGCAAATACCTAAAACCGGCACACATATGTCCGGCAGCGCCGTCGACATCTCCGTCCTTGACCAGGCCACTGGGACAGAGGTTGATCGTGGCGCGCCCTATCTCGAGATCAGCGAGCTGACGCCAATGGACTCGCCGTTCATCAGCCCAGCCGCCCGGGAAAACCGACTGGAGATCACCAGCATCATGCGACGTGCTGGCTTTGTCGAGTATCCATATGAGTTCTGGCACTACAGCAGCGGTGATGCCTATGAAAGCGTGGTTTGCGGCCGCTCAACTCCAGCAATCTATGGAGCAATCGACTGGAATCCTGACACCGGATGCACGAGCCCCATTCCGGATTCCAATCTCCCGCTCAACGATCTTGACGAGATAAAGGCCGAGATCGAGGCCTCGATCCTGCGCGCACGTGAATAGATCCGCAGATAGCGCAGATATGTCGGGATGGACATTTAAGAGAATAATGAAAGATGAAAGAAATCAACAAAGGAGCAAGCGATGAATTTGTATCGTTTCATGAAGCGTCTGACTGTTTCAGCTTCTGTTCTGGCTGCCACCAGTTTCTGCGGCTGCGCCTCTGACAACATCAAGACTGCCGCCAAGCCAGATGACACGGCCGCCAGCCTGGCGCCGGCGGAGAAGGAAAAGATGGAGTACGTCATTAACAAAGCCCCCCAGCGTCCGAGTTTGAAAGGAGAGTGGGATGAAACCCCTTGGCGTTCGGCCAACGTCATTCCGCTCACCAATTTTCTGCCCCAGAGCAAGTCCCGCCACCCGCGCGTGGAAGCCAAGGCACTTTATCAAGACGATGGCCTATTTATATTTTTCCGGGTTTTTGACAAATATGTTAGGTGTGTGCAGACCCAGTACCAGGCACAGGTTTGTACGGACAGCTGCGTGGAATTTTTTGTCGAACCCAAGGAGGGGCGCGGCTATTTCAATTTTGAAATCAATGCCGGTGGCACACTGCTATTGTACTATTGTGTTCCCCGTCCCACCGAACCCGGAACAAAACCGGACAAGAGCGCCCCGACGAAAAGACCTGCCTTCAATCCCGTGCCGTGGGAGTTTGGCCATCAGGTTGCAATTTCAGACTTCCTGATCCGCCCTAATTCTGTATTCTGTGTAACTACCTTAAATTCAATCTGTTAATTCCAGTTCTGGCGTGTCAGCTCTTTTTTGCAAGTGGAAAAAAGGGATGTACCTTTCCTTAAAAAAACAA
>CAIQLG010000428.1 GCA_903872565.1 uncultured Lentisphaerota bacterium
CCCTTCCATGAGAACATACGGGGAGGAGATTACTATCAGTAACAGGAGGATATATGCGCAACGAAACCACAGTCAACACACTTAATGCGCTTAAGATATTCGGCATGGCCAAACGCCTGCCGGAGCGCCTTGAGGATCCCAATCAGGCCGAGTTGGACCATGGCGAGTTCGTCGGCCTGCTGGTTGAAGATGAAAAGACCCACCGTGAGGATCAGCGGCTTAAACGCATTCTTAAGAATGCGAGGCTGCGCTTTCCAAGCGCCTGCCTGGAGGATGTGAATTACCAACACCCCCGTGGGTTGACAAAGACTACGATGCGGGAGCTGGGCACGACGCGCTGGATAGAGTCGCATCGCAACGTGCTGTTCAGCGGGCCCACCGGCATTGGCAAAAGCTGGCTGGCCTGCGCTGCGGGAAACTTTGCGGCCCGCGCGGGATTTACGGTCGCCTACCTGCGCGCGCCGCGGTTATTTGAGACCCTCCAGCAGACGCGCGGCGACGGGACGCACCTGAAAGCGTTGGGCAGGTTGGCCAAGGTGCAGGTCCTTATTCTGGACGACTTCCTTATTACACCGTTGTTGCCGGCGGAACGGAAGGATTTGCTCGAGATTATTGAGGACCGTTACCAGGCCGCCGCCACGATCATCGCCGGCCAGTGTCCGATAAAAGAGTGGCACCACGCCATCGGTGATCCCACCCTGGCCGATGCGATCTGCGACCGGCTTGTACACAACGCTTACAAAATCGAGATGAAGGGTCCGACGATCCGGCCGTTGGACACCAAGGAATAAAAGGACGAAATCAGGCCACAAGAGAGAAAAAGAATTGAATATGAAGAGGAAAAAAGACTAAACTACAAAGAGCTCAGCGTCGCTTCGCTCCGATGGGCCTCGGCATGGACCGAACTGCCCCTCGCCTTCAGCCCGAGACAGCCCTCGGCATGACCGAAATCCGCACTTAACGTGGGTTCCGGCGGTGGCGACTGCGTTGCTCCTATCTATAATATACATCACCAACCCGACAGCTTACTGTCACTTTGAAATTGTTTTTTGGGGCCAGAAAAGGCCACAAAAACAGCGGCGGTGGAACCGGGAGGGGCACGGTTTGCCAGCGTTCCGCCATAATGCCGTTTTAGGGGGTTACACGTAGTGTCTTGGTGCGTATTTACAAAACTTACCAAAACCAACCAGCCTTGCCCAAAGCTCACGGCCGAAGTTTGGCACAAAAGCGGATGGACTGGATCCGAGGGGCTGAGGAAACATAGAGGCGTTTGGGCATGTGATGGATGGGCAACCAGCTTGGCCTTGAGCAAGCCGCAATGCGTCTAAACCCGGACTCCGGCAACCAGGCTTAACCAGAAACTGACGCTTAAAATCCTGATCAGTTTCCCCCCGCCCGGCCCATACGCCCATGCGTCAGAGGGACCTTGCCGGCAAGGTCTTCTGGCGGATCTTAGCCGGGAGGTTTGACTGGGCGGGGATATGGCGGGCCTCATCAAACGAAACGCCGGACCGGCTTTCACGCTTAAGGTGATCGATGGCCAGGCCATCTATCCGTTTCCAAACATACGACACGAATCTTACGGGCTTCAGCACTCCGCCCCGGTCCCGGTAGTGCAGATCGTATGTGCGGATTTTCTGATACAG
>CAIQLG010000429.1 GCA_903872565.1 uncultured Lentisphaerota bacterium
CGCCTTCTTTGAAATATTCAATTGTTTTTGATGAATCATGAATTCGGCTGACATCAATATCATGTCTAACATATATAAATGTGTTTTTATCGCGTGTACTGACTCTGGGTTTTTCTTGTGAAAACACAATTGCCTGGAATATTAGAAATGACAATAATGAATTAAATATTTTCATGGTTTTATCCTTGTTATTCCTTTACAATAATCATCATATAGTTGAATCAGGCTTGAGTAGACTACTGGATTTTTCCCATAATGCATCAGACAGTCTTTGGTTTGCCCCGATTCCGCAAGATAATGATGAGCCAAATAACAACTGTGTCCGACCTCATGATCAAAAATATTTGTTTTAAATATTTTGGTGGCGAACATGCCTGGGGCATCATATTGGAATAATTTTTTGAAATAAATGATTACTTCACCACTATTCATCGGCGTGGCATTTACACCAGGATTATTTAATCCCCATATTCCATCATCTGTTGCAGTTGTATAATCTCCTGTGATCCTTATACATTTCTGTGGTGAACTCATCCCATCGGAAGTCCTCCCATTGAATGCTATTTTCCTGTCTGCTCCAAATTTACCGTTATCAACAAAATATAGATTATAGCCAAGGTTACTGAAGACAGAAGGCTCTACCGGGATCTTGTCATCAGCACCATCTTCTGGGTAAAAATACGGTTCGTTGTAAATAAACAAATCTTTAACAAGAGGATTTGTTCTAACATGTGATGCCTTTCCTTTTTGGTTCATTTCCATAAATCCTCTGTATTCATCGAAGGCAGTTATGCCGTCGCCAAATCGGTCTTTGTGATTATTAGCAACAGTACTTCCAAGGGCAAAGTCGTTGTCAAAATCTTGAGTTAATTTTTTCGCGATTTCAACGATGGATGGCAAGTTATCTATATCCAACCCAAAATAAGGTGGGGCAAACAATTCAAAACAGATCTGTTTCGCTTCCCAATTATCCGCCATTTTGTCACCGTCTTCATCTCGTGGGATCGTTACATAATCATAGGTATCTCCGTCCTCCTGTATATCATTTGCAACGAGTTTCACATTACATCCTGAAACAGTAATAGTCTCCGCCTTCAGTTCTCCATAGGCACCATAGTCTTTACATGCAACATTTATTTTTGCAGTGTTCTTTTCTTGACGCAGTGTTGCAGTTTGTTCTTCGCCGGCAGAAACAATTTCATAAAGACTGTTATTTCTGAAATTCAAATCCGGGGCTTTGCTGTCTCCGGAATTAGCGGCATTAGAGCAATAGCCTGTATAGTTTGTGACATGTTGAAGAGTAAATTTTATTTTGCATTTTATTCCTTTGGGAATTATTTCTGCCGTGTAGGATTGTGAATTTTCCTGCTTCCCACCTTTTGGCATCCAATCTTCAGGAGTTTTTGTCAATACCAGCTTAAGTGTGGTGACTTTGACTTCGTCAGGCATCCAGGTGTTGTCGCCTTTTGGGGAGAACTCTACTTTGATCAGGCCGCTTGTGGTGCCTTTGCCGATGCCTTCGATGTATAGAGTTTTTTTCATCTCTCCGGTTGAATCGAAGAGTTTATTTGCGAGAAATTCGTATCC
>CAIQLG010000430.1 GCA_903872565.1 uncultured Lentisphaerota bacterium
AAGAAAATGAGGAAAAAATTGCAGATCTTAATAAGCAATATGACGAATTAAAGAGCAAAATCATGGAAGATGCGGCCGGCAACCCTCCCCCCGCAAAACAATGAATGACTTATCCCCAACTGAATCTGTCCTGAAAAACTGTATTTTCCAAATCCAAAAGAATTGTGCGAAGTAGTTGATCCGGCGTTTCCTGAATTCACACAATCATCCACCAATCCAATGATCCATTAATCCATTCTTTCTCACTTTTTTTAGGAATATACACTTGACAATCTGAGTATTTTCATATATTACAATCGATTTGAATGGCAAATCTTGGATCATCGTAAATTCGTGCGATGATTTAATGCAAAGGAGGCTGAAATGTTATTTACCATGCGTCAAGCTGTTTGTGCCTTGCACATCTTTGCACTGTCTTCATTGACATTCCCAATTTGTGCATTTGCAGAGGATAAACCTGGTGTACAACCGGATCCGAGGGTAAAATCAGGGGCGACAATAAGACTGGAATTCCCTGACATGGCCGAGACGCTGAGCAAGTCTAAACCAGTACTTTTAGTTCGCATCCCGGACAACTATGATCCGAAAAGACGTTATCCTCTTTTTCTCTGGGTGAATGGCGCAGGTGGAGACCCTGGAGTGAATACAGCTCTTGTCAATCCTGAAGACTACATATGCATCAGCATGCCGCTTTTTCCGAAGCCAGGAGCCCATTTAGCCAATCCTATTTTTATGGTACATGCCGATCTTGAAGTTCTTTGGCCCTCGTGGAAAACTATGCTGGAAAAATTGGAGACAGTGGTGCCCAACATCAGAAAGAGAGCAGGGGTCGCCGCCGGTTTTTCAAATGGCGGTCACTCCATAGGTATCGTACTCTCACATGAAGAATCGGCCAAGGAATTCCAACGGTATTTCAGAACTTTTGTTTTTGCCGAAGGTGGTAGCACTCTTTTGACTGCAAAGTATCTTTCAAACCGGGCATTGTTGATATTTGCGGGAGAGACGGCCTGGGCAGCAATTCCCAATAACAACGGGAACGGTGGAGGTACATCATGCTATGCTCTGATGGATGATCTTTGCAGAAACAAGGTTGACGCCAAGCTCATTATAATGAAAGGTTGTGGCCATGCCTTCCCGCCAGAATACATCCCCAGAGCCAAGGAATGGATTGCGTCCAAGACTGGAATGGGCGCAAAATCCTCGGTTAAATGGAAACATGCAGATCTTGACGGCGAATTGGACAAAAAAGATGATTCCGCTCTGGCCGAATATCTGGGGAAACAGGATTTCGTTGTCAAATCCGAAAAAGACAAACCAATTTTGATCTATTGCACGTCAGACTATGAGCCGGAAGTGAAAGGTGGAAAGAAATCAAAGACAGATGTGTCTCCGATGAAAATGTGCATTTCAACAGACAATTTCGTTTTTTCTTTCCATCCGAACTCCGTGGGCATGCCGCTTGCAACGGAATTCTTTAACTGTTTCAAGCTGGATGTCTCCGAGATTGACTCCAATGCAAACTGCCAGTTCAACAAGGAATCCGCCCCCGCTGTGATCCTCCTGAAGAATGACAAAACTCTGGGACTGGTCCTCAAGGGTGCCAAAATCAAAGAGCAGATTCTGCTGGATGCCATGAAAAAACTAATCTCCAACGATGACTTGACGAAAGTCAGCTCGCAAATCGCAAATCTCACGCCGCTTATCGTCAAACTGAAAAAACTGCAAATGGAAATCGATGAAAATGTCAAGACTGAAAAAAAATTGGACAAGAGGAAGGACAAGACGAGCGAGAAAAATGTGCAGTTGATGAAAGAAAATGAGGAAAAAATTGCAGATCTTAATAAGCAATATGACGAATTAAAGAGCAAAATCATGGAAGATGCGGCTGGCAGCCCTCCCCCAGCAAAACAATGAACGACTTATCCCCAACTGAATCCGTTGATATAGTTTCTTTCAGTGCACCCGCAACTCCTTGGTTCTCTTTTCACACATCGTCTTTTGCGAGTCATAGATGCCTTTGATGCCCAAGGCTTCGTTAAATCTGGCGATCGCTTCCGCCGCCGGGCCGTCTTTCAATTGAGCAAAGGCGATGTCCCGAAAGTAGTGGGATGTTGGCCGTGCAGTCGCCTCCAACATGGAGGCGGCTACATTAGTTCCGGCGTAGCCGACCAAGTTTATTGATGTTGTAACTGTCTTCATTTCACGATCAACTGCCCGAAGTTCCACAGATCGTGGAAGCCCCAGCCGGTACCGTCTTTCTTCGGAGGTGCGGAGGCTGAGTTCTCCCGAACCGCTCCCCGCATGCGCTGGCGGCCGAGGTTGAAATACCAGGGACTCTCCGCCGTTGGCTTGTGGCCCGCGAGGCCGATCAATGGGTTGATCGTCTCCGCATCGTCGCCCGCCACAGGCACCCGCACTTCCAGACTCCAGTACCCATCGCCCACATACCCGGCCGCCTGGGTTCCCGAGTTCCAGAGCATATTGATATCGTTGTTGTTGACTTTTCGATCCGCATCCGTGAACGCGCCATTCGGGCCGATGGCGATCTGATAGTACGAATGCCGCGGGGTATCGATGACCAAGTCGATGTTGTCCCCGTCCCATACTATAGGATTATCCTGTTCACTGGTCCTGATGTTCAGGCCCTTGATATCCGGCTCTTCACAGCGGATACCGAAATAGATCGCCTCGTCATCGCACCAGGCGACGCGGAAAGTCGTCGTCGCGCCGTTGGTCGGTGCCTGGCCGGTCGTGAGATCGACCAGTGAATACTCTGGCAAATCCTTCCAAAAAGCCTTGTCCAGTTTGCCGTCCAGTTTGACCGGGGGCTTGCCGCGGGCTTGCGCCGTGAATTTCAGATTGCCGATCCGTCCCTTGGCCATTAGTGCCAGTTTGTCCATCCGCTTCGACAGCGGCGCACAGTAGTCCACCAGCATGTCGACACGCCTGCCATAGACGCCATCTCCGGCAGCCTTGCGGGCCGCCGCCAGCAGTTCGAGCGCCTTACCGATCGGCTCCGCATCTTTGTACATCTTCGTCCAGTTGGCCTCGGAATACTCGATGAAGGCTTTCATCTCTTTTGCCGCCGGCCCGTAAAATTTCTCGTAGTACTCATTCAGCAGCGCCTCGATGTCCTGATTCGCGTCCCAGTAATAACGCGTCGTCACGTACACGTTCAGATGATTAAACCCTGGCGCGTGCATATCGAAGCGCATCTTAACATCTTCGCAACCCGCATCGGTCAACTCGATGAATTCGCCTTGTGAAAGTCCCTTCAAGGAATGCAGATCCTCGGCAATCGCGTGGGGGAAATAGGCCGGCAGATGGTTCCCGCTGTCAAGATAATGGCAGTAAATACAAAGATTCCCCGGCGCCACCTTGTCCAGCCATCCCTTGCGTATCTCCAGAAAGTGGGCATGCACTTCAGGATCGCTGAAAGCACTGCGAAGCTGGACAATCTCCACCATCACATTGGGACTGAACTTGGCGATATTTTCCGGCGGCAACTTATGCGCGCCATACGCGGCACCAATTAATTTCCGGTCCGGATGCGTCTTGTAAACCTCCCGGGCCACGCGCTCGGTAAACTCCCAGACCAAATCCGACATCTCGCCTTCCGGACCTCGTTTCGGCCTGTTTTTGCCTTTACACAGGTTGCACTGGCACATGCTGCCTGCCCAAGTCCCGTCGTTCGGCCAGAGGGATAGATACTTCATATCGGGATAAATATCGAGAACCGTGCGCGCGTATTTCACCGTGTAATCGACCAACTCCTGAGACGAGAAACAGGGGAAGCAGCCTGTGTCTTTGGGATCCGGCATCCGATGGTTGGCGTAAATCTCCGGATGCGCCTTCCTGGTCTCGTCCCGGTAGAAAACATTGCACAACCCATGCGGACCCGGAATTCCCAGGGTGGCGTCCTCGCCGCTGTGCAGCTTATACATCAGGCCGTCCCTGTTTCCGGCGTAAAAAGTGGGCGCATAGTCGCCCAGATTCCGATACGGAAAATCGGGATTGACGGTCTTGTCCACGGGGGTCAGCGCGATGGATGCGAGTTTGGGTAGCACCTCGCCCAGGTCGCCGGGCATGTACCAGCGCACGCCCAGGCCGCGCAGGAACTCGCACACTGCATTCAACGTCCCTCTCTCGTCATACGCCCAGAGGTCAACGGCTGGACTGTAGCCCTCATAGTTGAATCCATTGAGACCATCAATGGGATTCCCCCAGTGCTCGCCGGTGCGCGCGTCCCATTCCTTGAGCGCGCGGGGTCTGTCAGAGTAATTTGTGGCGCTATATAAGGACAGCGTGAAGTCCTTGTCATGGCCCAGCAAGACCAGCCAATCTTTGCCCGAGACCATCCGGAATGCGCCCCACTTGAGTCCTTCGTCCGTGATGTTAAACTTGTCCGTGTGTACGCTCCGGCCCACGTAGATATGCGCGGAAACATTCGTGCCCGGCGCGGTAGCGATCGCCAGCTTGGCCCCGCTGATTTTCTCGATATAGGTCTGCAATTCTGCGGCTGCCAGCTTGACCGCCCTGGCTGGCTTGTCGGCAATGACAATGTCGGCACCGGGCTTTCCGTCCTTGACCAGATATGCTTCACCACAAACAGAACCGGTGAATAGGATGGCAACACTTCCCATTATCAGCATGAGCGCATGTCTGAAAAGCTTCAGGAGTTTATTGTTTTTCATTCCGTAAATTCCTTTCTCGTTTAGCCAATTGCAAAACTCTGTTTTTTTAGAGTTCAGAAATTGAAAGTTTTTG
>CAIQLG010000431.1 GCA_903872565.1 uncultured Lentisphaerota bacterium
CCGGCCGGAATGGGTCAGCGAGGCGGAAGGTGACTGGCGTGTTTTCAGATACTACAACAGCACAGAGATAAGCGACTTCGCCCACGTCTTCTACACCCGCCTGGGAATAAACATCTTCGTGTATGCCTTCACCCAATAGATTTGCCTGGCGGAAATCATTCCTCGCAAGAAAATCCATAAGCTTCAGAATTCCTGACACGCATGGGAAAACCAATAATTCGAGGAAAAATATAGAGGTATGGGCATGTTCACACTTAAGTCATTCAGCACAAATGCTATATAATCAACATATTGTCAGTTATATGGTATAATATTAAGAAATATTGTAAGCGTTAAGCTGGGTGTAATGAGTCGGATAAAGCAGGCCGAGTCTTGGAGTGTGATGGCGTATTGCCTCCCAGTAGGCCCGTGTCTCGATGAGACCGGGCATGTCTGGTTTCGTCGAAACCAGACCTACTTCGATACACATGTGATGCTTTACTCCCCCAGCTTAACGGTTACATTACTTCTTACCTTTTGCAGACCAGTCAACAAGAGTAAATGTCTTCTCCGATGCTTTACCCTTGTCCTTTATAACAGTCTTGCTATTCTTTTTACCTGAGTACGCCAATGATTCCCCTTCGGCAAAATTGGCACCCGCATTACTGAATGTCAGAACGAAGGTGTCAATATTCCCTGTAACTGGGCCATTGGCTTTGCCAGAAAGGTCAACAACATTGACATTGGAGTTCGACGCAGGAGTTCCTGTTATTTTGACTGTCAGTATTTTCTTCTTGTCCCATCTGAGATCAACTTTTTCTACAGTCACCTTCTTTCCCTTGATCGCATCATCTCCGGTAATCTTGAAGGTTGCGCTGCCGCCATTTGCAGGATCATCGAGCTTCTTATTAAAGGCATTTCCGAGCGTGCCGCTGAATGAATATAATCCGAAATCAAAGGTGAATCCCGTGTCTTCTCCTATGTTGGTCAGGACGAAAGTCTCTGGAAACTGAATGGTAGCCTGAATTGTGAACTTTTCAGTGGAATATTGAGTATATATACCGACGATCTTCTTGACAGAATCCTTGTATGAAGCATTGAACGAGGGCTTTAATATTTGTCCGAATATACTTATTGCTGTCGCAGTGAAATTTATATCAGACTGATTTGCACCAGCTATTGTGAAATCTTGAGAAAATGGAGCAAATGTGTACCCTGAAAAGCTCGGGGTCACTGTATAGCTTCCATCTGCAAGTCCGGTGAAACTGTATGTACCATCGGCACCACTGGGAGTAGTTGAAGATAATGCACCTGACAGAGTGATAGTGATACCCTCTTGGATAGCACCGCTGACAGTCCCGCTTATCGAGTAAAGCCCTGGGTTCTTTGTCGCAACGAAATCACAGCCGGTCACATTATTTCCACTTACGGTGATGTTTCTGCTCGAAGGTGCAAAAGTATATCCTGAAAGTCTTAGTGTGACGGTGTAGGAACTGTTTGCTTTTCCTGCAAAGGTGAAAGTTCCATCGGCACCGCT
This sequence comes from uncultured Lentisphaerota bacterium, assembly GCA_903872565.1. Lineage (GTDB taxonomy): Bacteria > Verrucomicrobiota > Lentisphaeria > Victivallales > GWF2-50-93 > CAIQLG01. The sequence goes on from CAIQLG010000431.1 coordinate 1,517, forward strand.
CGTGGTTGTGTCAGAATCTGTGCCCGACAGGATCAGTGTCACTCCCTGCTGGACAGCTCCTTCGACAGTTCCGCTGATGGAATAGGCTCCTGCATCAATTGTGAAAGTCGCGGAAATCGTGTGATTTGCAGTGACATCCTCAAATGCGTAGCTTGTAACTGCGCCAACTGATTCACCATCGACAAGGACATCGGCAACATGGTAGTTGGTACTTGGGGTTATTGTGAAAGTCTTCCCTGTCCCGTAGTCCACTGTTGCACTAGGTGTGATTGAGCCGTTTAAACCGACTGAAGAAATTAGAGTAAATGTATTTATCGCAAAAGTCGCACAGATTGTGGCGTTGACCAAAGCGGTTATTGTCGTATTTTGAGAACTAGAATTATCGAAGGTGGCCGAACCGGAGGTAACTGACCATGTTAAGAAGTGGTATCCGGTATTTGCGGTGGCACCTATTGAGACTGCCGTTCCCTTTGTTCTGACCGAATCCCCTGAAGGTGCTGTTGTTCCGTTGCCATCATTGTTGATGGTAAGCATATAGTCGTTGTCAACTTTAGTGGCCGTGACATCCTTGTCATTCATTCCTGCAGAGGAGCATCTTATCACCGCCGTGCCGTTTGCTGTATCTGCGTCCTCTGCGGCGGCCAGCGTTACCATCTGGTAGCTGCCCCAGTTGGAAGTCGAGAATGTGAGCAATGAACCGGAAGAGACTGTGATGTCGTTGTCGCCGGAGTTTCTCAAAACTGTGACCGTCTTGCTTTCAAGAGGCTGGGTCGACAGCTTTACCTGGAACGTGTTTGTTGCGCCTTCTGGAACATTAATTGTGTCACTGTCCGTCAGGATTGCGACAGAATTAACTGCGAAGTTCGCATAGAGGGTGGTGTCCGCCGTTATGGTGAAAGTTCCTGTTCCTGCAACGTAATTCGTACCGGAGCCATTCGGCTGTGTGTTCCATCCCTCGAAAGTACAACTGGTTTTGGCAAGGTTGCCAGTATTGCTTGAAACCGTGACAGTTGCATTTACCAGGTAGTATCTATTGCTTGGAACAGTGCCACTTGAGCTGCCGTTGCTGTCATAAAATAATACATAATCGTAGGGGAATGCAGGATAGCCTTTCCAAATGGGAGTTTCGAATCCAGTGCTGGAGGATTTATAGTTAACCGTGAAACCACTGGCACAGGAGTCAAAGACTGCATTCCCCATAGTCGGAGCATTTCCTAAAAAGTAGGCTCTCGTCAAACTCCAACAGCAGTAAAACGCATAACCACCAATGCTGGTCACGCTGCTTGGGATGACTATGCTCGTCAAATAACAGCCGCCAAACGCACTCACCCCGATGCTGGTCACGCTACCTGGTATCGTGATGCTAGTCAACCTCAATTGGAAGAAAGCATTATCCCCGATGCTGGTCACACTACTTGGGATCGTCACGCTCGTCAAACTCGTACATCTGTTAACCGCAGAATTCCCAATGCTGGTCACGGTATTCGGTATGATGTAGTCACCGCTCTTTTTCTGAGGACACCGAATAAGAATCTTTTTCCCTTTGTCAAACAAAACTCCGTCTTCACTGCTATAGTTAAGATTGTCCGGAGACACAGAAATGGAGGTCAAACTCATACCGTAGCCGTCGAACGGTGAATCCCCGATGCTAGTCACCCCGGAACCTATTGTAATGCTCGTCAAACTCGTACAATCAACAAACGATTGCCCCCCGATGCTGGTCACGCTGTTAGGAATGACTACACTCGTCAAACTCGAACAGTACATAAATGCTCTATACCCGATGCTGGTTACAGTATTCGGTATGATGTAGTCACCGCTCTTCCCCCCGGGACACTGAACAAGTGCAGTTTTTCCTTTGTCAAACAAAACTCCGTCTTCACTGCTGTAGTTAAGATTGTCCGAAGACACAGAAATGGAAGTCAAACTCAAACAGCTGTAAAACGCCCAATCTCCGATGCTGGCCACACTCTTTGGAATGATTATGCTCGTCAAGCTTGTACAGCTGGCAAACGCACCTTTCCCGATGTTGGTCACGCTCTCGGGGATTATTATGCTCGCCAAACTCGAACAGCCGGAAAACGCACTCTCCCCGATGTTGGTCACGCTGTTTGGGATTATTATGCTCGTCAAACTCGAACAAGAGTGAAACACCGCTACCCCGATGCTGGTTACGCTACTTGGAATCGTAACGCTCGTCAAACCTGAACAAGTGTGAAACGCAGAATTCCCAATGCTGGTTACGCTGTTGGGAATGACTACGCTCGTCAAACTAGAACAGTCGGAAAACGCCGCTTCCCGAATGTTGGTTACAGTATCCGGTATGGTGTAGTCTCCGCTCTTCCCCCCGGGACACTGAACAAGTATCGTTTTTCCTTTATCAAACAAAACTCCGTCTTCACTGCTGTAGTTGAGATTGTCCGAAGACACAGAAATGGAAGTCAAACTCGAACAGCCGGAAAATGCATAAATCACGATACTGCTAACGCTGTCTGGGATGACTACGCTCGTCAAACTTGTACACCTGGAAAACGCATAACTTCCGATGCTGGTCACGCTGCTTGGTATCGTAACGCTTGTCAAACTCGAACAGTTATCAAACGCAAAACCCCCGATGCTGGTCACTGAGTACACAACATGCGAGACATCGTCTTCCAGCGTGTCGGGGATGCTTACAGCGCCGCCAGCACCGGTGTAATCTGTAATCTGGGCGGTAGCCGGGGTACCAGACGTAGTATATGTAAAATCTCCAGATTGTCCTGCAAACACCGCCCCGCTGACCATCACGACCAGTGCCAACACTAACATTTTGATTGTTTTCATTTTGAAGTTCCCTTTCTTTATTTTTTGATTATTATTTCAATAATTCTTTTGAACAGATGGGGTATTGTTTCCCCACTTATATCGAATACCAGTTTGATTCCCAAGGCGGCTAATGTTCCGAAAAGAATTGGGATGAAAGAATTATTCTGGATGAAGCCAAGATATCGAACACAAATAACAATAATGAGAGCTGTAATTAGATAAAAATTAAACACCGTTTTGTAAACGACAAGCACCCTTTTCATTCCATCAATATCCAATTTGTTAGCATTATTGGCAATATCGTTACAAACACGCCGTGCCTGACTTTGGGCATAGCAGAGAAAGCCTAAGACAAATAATTCGCCAACACTTTTTATGAATTCTTGTTCCATCTTGTCCTCCATTTTCATTGTTTATTGTTTTAAAATCCAACTGGATTTCTCGAACCAACTCAAGAGGACGTTCTTTGTAGATGCAGGGGTAGGAATGTGGGCATAAAAAAGGAGCGCACTCACATCTACACTCCTATTGAGGTACGGGTATACCCACGAAAGAATGCAGAGGAATACGCCCCAAATGCGGGGCGCAACCTCATACATCGTTTCTTCCGTAAGAAAATTACCCGTTTTCAATAGGAAACGTCTGTCTGAAATTACACTAAATTAAATTTTGCTGAAAAAATCTCCTTGATCTTTGTTATAAATCCCTCAACTCGATGAGTTAAAATAATTCAGATTCTAAAAATTTCAAGTCAAACTGCCAACCTTTTCCAATTCATCCTTCACAACTGCTTACTACGGAAATATTTTTATTGTTCCTGACTTGACTTTACTTGTATTCTAATGTATCCTATTGGCATTATCTGAGTTTACAATAGAAGCAAATGGAGTCATATAATGAGCAAGACGGTGACGCTACGGATCGGGGAAAACGCCTACCAGATGTTCCGCACCATGGCAGAACAAGAGAACCGCCCTCTTTCCAACTTTATCGAAACAGCCGCGATACACTATGTTGAAGAACATGGGCTTGCCGATGAGTTTGAAATGCAGGAAATATACGGAAACACTGAACTTCTCACAAGCTTGAAAAAAGGAACAGCCGATGCCAAGGCAAGAAGAGGGCGCTTTGTCTAAGTATCGAATTTTCGAAACCGATGAATTGGGCAAGTCTCTGCGCAAGCTTCCGGAAAACGACGCATCCTTCATCCGCTCAAAGCTCTCATCCCATGTCTATCCCCAGCTAAGGCAAATGCCTTTCTACGGACCGAACATTAAAAAACTGCGAGGCTTCAATCCGGAAACATGGAGATACCGGATCGGAAAATATCGAGTGTTCTTCCAAGTGGACAGTTCTGAAAAAGTCGTATTCATCCTGACCGTTGAAAAACGCAAGGACGCATACAGGAAATAGAGTATTGCAAAATTTGCAGTTATTGCACAGGAATTCAGGATTCAGGAGTCAGCGTTCACTGCGGCGGCCGCAGTTTTGTCAATATGAAACTGCCAAGAAAAGAACACGCTAAAGCCGTGAACTCCAACGGCAGTTTCAAAGGAGAATTCAGAATGACAAACAAATATGAACTCAATCTTCTGACTACTTTTGTGCCAAACTAGCTATTTCGCACGACTATTATTTCAACATAGCAAGGAGTTGTTCCATGGATGCAAAATGCAGTGAAGTCTTAATCAGAAAAGTGTCGGACAAGGATATTGACGCGATAGTTGCGCTCACCCGTGATGAATTCAAATCGGCATCTATAGACGCCAGGATTGAGGAGATGATAGGTGGCACGCCTTGGATCATCGTCAAGGCTGGAACCGTCCGGAGCGAGCTTGAGAGGAATCCGGGGGGATGTTTCGTGGCGGTGGCGGAGGGGAACACTGTCGGCTACATCACCACGACCGTCAATGCTGCGGCATCGCGTGGCATCATTGCAAATCTTGTAGTCTCATCAAAATATCAGAGGAGAGGAATTGGGAGGAAATTGCTGAACGAGGCCCTTGCCTATTTCCGGCGCTGCGGACTTGTCCAGGCCAAGATAGAAACCCTGGACTCGAACGAGGTCGGCATGCGGCTCTATCCTTTGCTGGGGTTCCGCGAAGTGGCAAGGCAGATACATTATATTATGCCGCTCTGATCTCCGCAATTTCCGATTAGGGCATATGTCCTATGCCCTAATCGGAAGTTTATACCAAGTTGCAATCAAAATACAAGGCAATAGGTGCCGTGAAAACTACTGTAGGCGCCCCCATGTTGGGGCATAAAATATCCAATGATCAACACTCAATTTCCAACTTTCAAGTTTTAAAAATCATGATTGATCATTGATGATTCATGATTGGATATTCAGTTTGAAAATCCTTAGCCTGATGGCAATTAATTCAGCCCTCCTTGGCATTTCCTTTCAGGAGATATGGGGAATCAGACGGAACGCGCCTGAATGCGTCCGC
>CAIQLG010000432.1 GCA_903872565.1 uncultured Lentisphaerota bacterium
CCCACCACCCAGACGTGGTAGGCGTCACTCGCATAAACCCCGCTGAGGTGAACCTCCGGAATTTTGCCGCCCCCCTGCCGTTCCCATGACAACCCGCCGTTGGTGGTATGGAGAATGATCCCTCCCATTCCCACCGCCCAGGCGGTGTATATGTCCGCAGCGGAGACCGCGGAGAGACCGGCTCCCGTCAGGTCCTGATCTTCCGCCTCGCGGCTCCACATCTTTCCGCCATCCCTCGTATGCAGGATGACGCTTCCTCCTACCACCCATGCTTCCCGGTCATCCACTGCCGCGACTCCAAGCAAGGCCACATTGGCGATGTCGTCCTGAACGCCCTGCCTGACCCAGGTCTGGCCTCCGTCGGTGGTGTGAAGGATCGTGCCGTAGCCGCCGGAGACTGCGCCCACCGCCCATCCGACCGCTTCCTTGGGCTGGGTTGAGAGCTTCGACGAAAGGGGAAATGTGAAGGTGTCGGCGATGATCGGCGTATCATAGACTATGGGATCCTCGGAATCATTCGTTTCAACATAGGCTACGAAGATCTCCTGTGCCGTGGCCGTGTTATGTTCAGGATCGACGCTGACCTTGAGGTACCCGAGTTGCCTTGTCTCTCCCTTCTGGTACCATACCGGGCGGGGGGCATCGGGGGGCATGTTGATGAACTTGCCTCCCGCGTTGCCGACGACAAAATAGGGGATCCCCTTGACCGAAAATCTCTGGTAACTATGGTAATGGCCTGCGAAATTTGCGCTGATGTTGTACTTGTGGTACAGGGTTTCCCATGGCCCAAGGTTAGGATTACTTGTGGTCCTGCCATAATGCCAGATCGGATGATGATGTATAGTAAATGTTCCTGCCATGGTATTGTCCAGTTGTTTCTTGAGCCAGGGTACCTGGCTCTTGGTCAGGGCCAGGGTAGGGTCCTGATCGTGACCGACATTGTTTGGATCCGGGGAGTTAAGAACGACGAACCGAACATCTGAACAGTCGAAGGAATAGTTCAGTGCCCCGCCAGACGGCACATCGAACGCCCAATGGTACTGATCGGCGGGGGGAGGCTGGCTATCCGACTGTTTGTAAACATGATATTCATGGTTTCCGATGGCGTGAAAGAGGGGGAATTTCGCAAGCATTCCATCTGCATACTGGAAGTACACGCTCCAGTACGGCTCCCAATCCCAACTCGTATAGTCTCCTCCGTCGAGGATAAAAAGCACGTCCGTCTCATACTTGGCAATGGCATCGGCCACGGGCTTGAACCTTTTCTCCTGGGCGTGGGAGTCGCTGATGACGATGAAGGTGAACGGACCGCTGACCGGCATCGTCCTGAACGTGCGGACACTGAAGACGTCCGGATTGTCTGGCGGTTTTACTTTATAGACATAGGAGGTATCCGGCTCAAGGCCGGCGAGCGCAACGTGCTGATAGGCTCCCGTTGTCTCGGATTCTATCTTTTTTTGAAAACTCTTGTTCTCCTCATAATAACTCGACGTGGCGTACTCCACCGAGCCCAACCCGGCGTCCGCTCCATGCCAATTGATGGCTGCGGAAGTCGTGTTCAGGTTCGTCACCCATGGCGCCCAATAATCAACCTCGCCGGCAATGGCAGAAGCAGCAGGCAAGAGGCAGAAAAGCATCAATGCCACTAAACACGTGTACGTTTTTAACGATATGTGCGGGACGAAGTGGAGCGCAAGGCATAGCGAATGGGGGGCGTTTCGTGAGAGTTGTTCTTGAGAGTCAAAGCTTGTAACCGGTTGGTTTCTGCTGGCATGCATGGCAAATCTCCTGTAATTCCTGTAAATATTCACTAACCCATGTGTCAAATTAACCTTCCCAAATAAATCTTCAAGGAAATCTAAAATGATTTCCCGGATGCATTAAC
>CAIQLG010000433.1 GCA_903872565.1 uncultured Lentisphaerota bacterium
AAAATGAATAATCGCATTGCGATTCAAACGAAGACGAGAGCACATTCGATCAAGTTCACCTTGATCGAATTGCTCGTGGTGATTGCAATCATCTCCATCCTCATGGCGATGTTGCTGCCTGCACTTAAAAAAGCAAGGGACGTGGTGAAACAGATTAGCTGTCTCAGCAACCTCAAGCAGATCGGCTCTGCATGTACCTTCTATTCAATGGATTATAATGGCTGGCTGCCAGCGGCTGTCTGGCAGCCGGGGGTTTTTTCGACCCGCTGGTTCGAGTGGGATTGGAGCTTGCCACGGCTGGGTTATGTGAAAGCCAAAAGCGGGTACATCAGCACGGTGAAGCAGGGGGGAGGACGTTGCGACTATGCCTGCCCGGCGGTGCAGACGGCGGACGTGGACAGCAGATTCGGCACACCCGACAACACCATTGGCATGAACCTCGAAGGCCTGGGGTCAGCTATCCATAATTCCAATTGCAAGTTCCCCAGCCGACTATGCTATCTTGCGGACGGCTTTGGTTCTTTCATTACTATCGCGGCTCATGGTGAGTCAGATGGCCGTCTCCGCTTCTGGCACCTGAAGACATGCAATGTCCTGTACCTTGACATGCACGCCGACTCGCGGGGGCCAAATTCGATGTACAGGGTCTGGAAGAGAACGCCGTTCTGGGATTCGTGGTGCTGGATGCAGCAAAATGATTGAATTGGGGACAAATGCTGGAGGCCTTATCGGGCGGCTGCCCTAGCGCGTCCTGCCGGGGGTTGAAATATCAGGATGGATGACACGGCCTCGGAAAACTATGACGTAAGAGTAAATGGTGCTAAGTTAAGACCAGTGATGCATCCGCCTAGGTGGATGCGAATTGAAGAACTACAGGCAGGAATGCCTGTATTACTTCCGCTTACAAATTACATAGTGTACTGAATACGTACCATAAAAACAAGGAGAAGCGCGATGAGACATGGAATGTCAATGTGCGTGGTCGGAACTGTACTGCTCATGGTCGCCAGCGGATGCACTGTGCCTCAGGAAGATGCAAAGAAAAAGGACTCCGGGGCTCGAGCGGCGCCGCTGATCCTGGTTGATAAAAGGGCGAGTCTGGCGCCGATCATCGTTTTCAAGGACGCGCCAGCGTTCACCCGGCAGGCGGCGGACGAGCTTGCCACCTATATCGAGAAGGTCGGCGGTGTGAAGCCGCAGGTCATCGAAGGCTTGCCCAATCCGGTACCGGAGCACGCCATCTGGGTCGGATTCCAACCCAAGCTCAAGGAACTCTTCCCGGAAACGGATTTCGATTTCAAGTATCCGGAGGAGATTCTGATTGCCTGCGACGGCAAAAACCTGGTGATCGCAGGGCGCGACCGGTGGGATCCCCAGCACCTGGTGGTGAAGACGGATCGCCGCGCGACGATCAATGGCTGGCAGCAGGAATTCGGCACGCTCAACGCGGTGTACACGTTTCTCCAGGATTATCTGGACGTGCGCTGGCTCTGGCCGGGCGCGCTGGGCGAGGACACTGTCCGGAAAGAAAAGATCGCCTTTGCGCCTTTCGAATATCGTTATCACCCCCAGATCCGTTTGCGCAGAGGCATGCTTTACCAGTCATGCATCGGCGATGGCCGGGACATTTCAGTTGACTGGGGGCGTTTCCAACGCACGCAGCTTGACTCCTCCAACCAAGCCTCCCCCAATCACTGTTTTTACGACTGGTGGGAACGGTTCCACGAGACACATCCGGAGTATTTCGCTCTTCAGCCAGACGGCACGCGCAGCGGTTATCCAGGCCGCGGTTGCGAAAAGATCTGTCAATCGAACCCTGGTGTCTGGGACCAGTGGCTGGACGACGTGGCGAAACAACTGGAAAAGGATCCGACCCGAACTATGTTTAGCGCGGCGTTTACCGATTGCTCCGACAACGGACCTTGCGTCTGCGACAAATGCCGGGCATGGGATGTGCCCGAGGCGAAAAAGCGGCTCCTGACTTGGAGCGGCATGGTCGAGGACTATGTGGCGCTGAGCGACCGGGATGTGAGGTTCGCAAACATCCTGGCGCGCAAATTGAAACAACGCTACCCGGGCAAGGACTATTACGTCCAGATTTTCGGTTACGGGCCGACCAGGCCGGCGCCGGTCAAAAACAAGCCGGACGACAACGTGATCGTGGCGCATGTCTCAAATTGGTTCGCAGGGCTGGGAGACAGCGATCCCGCGAGTTACGATGGCGAGAAGAGTTCGCAACAGTTCGCCGACTGGGGGGCGATGAGCTTAAACATATTCTATCGCCCCAATCTGCCCGGTGGTAGCGGCATGTACGAAATGCTGCCTGACGTGCCCTTTGGGCGGGCCACGGAGACCTTTCGTTTCGTGGCCGAACACAACTGCACTGGCATTTGGTTCGATACCATCGACGAGTGCTGGCCGACGCAGGGGCCGCTGTATTACCTGATGGCGCAGTTGGCCTGGAATCCCCGCCGGGACGGGTATGCGATCATGGACGACTATTACCGGCGCGGGTTCGGGCCGGCGGCCGGGCAGTTGAAGGCGTACTGGACTCTGATGGAGGAGACGCGCAACCGGATGGTGGACGGCAAGCTTAAGTATTTGCAGGTCTATGACACCGCGTTTTTCAAGCAGGCCGCCAGACTGCTGAATGCGGCGGATGCGGCGGTGGCGAAGGCACCTGAGATCTACCGCCAGCGGATCGCGTATGTGCGAGTCGGGCTGGAGTTCACGCGAAAGCTGATCGAGGCGATGGAGTTGAGCACCCGGTGTAAGACGGACAAGGAAGCGGCCGATCGGATGCGTGTACTCTGGAAGGAGATCGAGCCGATCGCCAAGAACAAGGAAAATTATATCTATTACCACGGGTTCCAGAGCTCATGGAAAGCTCGCTATCCGGATTCCCGGAAGTGAAATCAGGCCATCGGCAACGGACCGCGCGCCCTGCGTGTGGTCCACCTAGTCAAATCATTATAGAGTATTGCAAAATTAACAATTGTTAAAAAAGAATTCAGAATTCAGGAGTCAGAATTCAGAATGACAAACAAATCTGAACTCAATCTTCTGGCTACTGTCTTCTGGCTTCTGACTACTTTTGTGCAAAATTAGCTATTTCGCACGACTCCTAAATCATTAAACATGGAGGTGACTATGAA
>CAIQLG010000434.1 GCA_903872565.1 uncultured Lentisphaerota bacterium
CGAAATCTACTCACGGTTATATCCTTTCTCGATACTGCGGGAACAGTTCGAGAATAGTATATACCGTGAGAAGACCATTAGGCAAACCCTAACGGTCTCTGACCCCGCCCAGAGGACGGGGTTTTCCAATTTTCAATAAAATAAAGACTTAAGCTATGGCTGTTAATATGAGCAAGTAGCTCTTTTTCACCGGCGTCCAATGCTATCTCATTGTTCAATTTCAGCAAAAGTTCTGCAAGCTCTCTTTGGCTGACACTCCTAATAGACAGCTTTTCCGCAAGAAATTTTGTGTCAACACGAATATATTCAGGATCAGATTTATCTCCCTCATCCAATTCTTGCAGACATTTCTCTACTGTCGTCAAATTCTTAAAATATCCAGTCAGAGTTTTCAAGATTCCGCTGCGTTCAGCTTCAATTATAACATTTGTGTCTAAAAATATTATGTCATCCCGCTTGATTTGCATTATGGCTCACCTTATCACTCGTAGAGCCCTTTCAGATTATAAGACTTGAATAAATCTTCCAAATCTTTCTGACTGCATTCAAGCAGGGAAGTTACTTTTTTTACACTTACCATTCCTTTATGAATTACCTCATTCAGAATCTCCACAAAATTTTTCGAGTAAAGAGAAGGACGTGGAGCAGTATCAACAAAATGATTCTTAATGAAGGTTTTATAATCTTCTATGGGAAGACGCTGAATCTGCTTCAATGAAACCAGTTGCCAGTAAGCCGCGGAAATAGAAACATGATAGTGTCCCGCAACACTTTCCAGCCTTTTCATTAGAGATTCTTCAGCATTCAATGATTTATAATACTGAAGAATTGATTTTTTCGGCATCAACAAAGCGGCTGCAAATTTGTCGGCAAGTATTTCTCCTTTCGGCTTGGATTCAGTTTGAACTTGGTCTATATTTTTCGGAGGAAATATATCCCATGTCAGCAGATGAAATAATTCATGGGCGAGATTAAAACTTTGCCTTCCAATAGGTTCATTTTTGTTTATAAGGATACAATTCAAATCATCAAGCTTGCAGGATGCCCCGGAAATGTTTTTCGGGGCATCAACATAAAGAACTGGAATATGTAATTTTTCTTCCAGAACTATTCTAAGATTGTCATAGGGGACATCAGAAAGTCCCCATTCATCAACCAGAAATTCAGCTATTTCTTCAATGTCCTCATACGTGCTGTGATTTGTAATTTGCAATTTCTGGGAGAGCACACTTATTCGATGCCCAAGCATCCTTGAAAATTCACGATAGGAAGCAATGAGTTTCTTCGCTTTCTCCTCATATTCAGCAGGCACTTTTGCCTCGGCTTCCTGGGACACTCTCCAAGAAAAGACTTTTTCCTGGGTGATGAGGAACGGATCGGTGAAATATTCCAGAGGTTTGGCGAGAATATTCATCAGGTTGATTAGTTCATCCGAACTTACCTTGCGCTCTCCGCGTTCTATGTTGGATACAATCTGGTGATCCTTAAATCCCAACAACTTAGCCATTTCGACCTGATTAATTCCTTTAAAAGCTCTGGCATCACGGATTCTTTCCCCTATAAGCTTTGTGATGTTCCCTCTCATGCTCCTCCTGTAGTTGATAAGAATATTCTTTCTGGCATCTTGATTTTTAAAGATAAAGAATAGAAAGTTTATATCTTATAATATGCTTTGCAAATATAAAATGCAAGATAATATTGCAAAATAGTATTTGCAATATTTATTCTCACCTCTATTTGTCCTCTTCCGCATAGCTTACCCAAAAAGCAGCAAACAGTTCCTCCATTTCGGAAAAATTCCCGTGATTTGACAGAGGTGCGATATCGAATTCAAGACAGGCGGTGACATCCATTGGAGAGAAATAGTTGGCATGTATCAATACTTCACGGATTTGGTCATTGACATCAGCAAATTCCCGTGACTCCGGATCGATGTTGTCCAAAAGAAATTTACAAAAACAGTCTTGAACCACAGGTCTTATATTTCCTACATCCTTAGACTTTATGGACAAGGTCAAGTGCTTCGCGGATCAAAGGAATAAGCTCATCCCTGCTAAGCTTCTTCGGAGTTGCATCAACGATTTCGCCGTGATGAGTACCATTTGCAACTGAGCAAATGTCAAACAAACGCGGTTTCAAAGCAATATCAAGAAGCCCTGCATTGAAGAGAGTAGTCAATATGGTCCCGAATCCATGCTTGGCTTTGATGTCGGAGGCAAGGGCGCAGTAATACTTTGTTTTTAGAACGACTTCGAAGACCTTTCTGAGATTGCCTTGCATTACATCGGCGGTTGGCCCGAAATCCTCCACAACATAGTGCTCCATGTCCTCAACCATCCGGGCATGTTCACTTTTGCGAGCCTCTTCCACATTGTATAGTTCAAGGCGACTGCCATTTTTCTTGTCCGAGCGTATATGTAAGACTTTATTGTCAAGTATCTTATCGCAAAGCATATACAAGAAATCACGCTTGTGGGTAAAAACATTTAGTTGATTTACGGTAGGCGACAAAGCCAGCAGTAAGCGGGCTGTTGCCTCGCGTCGGGTTTCATCGAGACTTGAAAGAGGGTCGTCGAAAACAACTATTTGCTTGTCTAATTCTGGGATTTTCTCAAGCGATGCGATAAAAAAAGCAAAGGCAAGAGTGCTCTTATCGCCTTCGCTGAGAGTGTTTTTAAAACAAGGCATATCATCTTGACGAGTCGCCAGCGGAACCTTTTGTTCCAGGATGAAGAAACCGAAATCGCTATAACTTTCATTTGCCCGTGCATCTGTCTTTCCTGCTAAATCTGTGATGGCGAAGTCAGCTCCTAATTTCTCGAGTAAATCATTTATTCGTTTTTGGTAAGTATCGAAAATTGTATTGCTATAGGTTTCTAGCTCTGTC
>CAIQLG010000435.1 GCA_903872565.1 uncultured Lentisphaerota bacterium
CAGAAAATAATGCATTCATAATTTTCAAAATGCCTTTTTTTATTTCCATTCCAATTCCATGCGTCTTTGCCTTTTCTTAACCCAAAACCAATAATCCAATAATCCAAAAATCCATCAATCCGTCATCCTGTGGGATGACTATGTAAATAGTGCTTGGTCTTGCTCGAAATTCCCATTCAATCAGAGAGCCTTATACTCAATTCTGCCGATTTCAAATCCGCCTTTTGCGAATTCCGCAAAGGGCTTTCCATTTTTTACTCCGATGGTTCCGAAGCCGCCTGCGGCACAAAAGAAAGTTTTGAAGTCGCCTTTGATTTTCGGAGAGATATGGAGAATCTTTCCAATTGCGTCATACCTGATGCCGGTCATGCCCTGGATCAGGGCGTATGACGACATCGCCCTTGCATAGAAATGTCCGCATTCGTATTCGTTGAAAGGATTGCGAACCCTTCCATCGTATCTTGCCCTGGCGGCCGCAACTATGTCAAGTCCCTTCTGGATCTCTCCTACGTGCATGAGGTGTGAGGCCACTTGATATTCAATGCCTGTCCATACTTCATTGCTGTAAGGAAAGGGAATGGTAAGCGCATCACCTTTTGGCCAGCTACAGAGGATAAGTCCCCCCTCGCCTCCAAGCGCATATCCGGGTCTCTGTGGATTTGCATGATCCTTCAAATTCCTTTTGAAATTGTACTTATATACAGAAATGAGATGTTTCCTAACCTTCACGCTATCAATGATTTCGCCAAGTCCACACATCTCCGCCAGCCATGCGCCCATGACACCGTCCGACAGGCAGCCTTTGCCATATTGGTATTTGGGGCCTTCCTTTATCAGCAAGGCTGTCGCCTCCTTTGAGTAATTCATACCGATTCCGGTCTTGCAGGCCTTTACTGGATCCTCCGCCTTCAACCCCTCCCACTGGACTTTCTGGTAGAAATATTCACCGTTGTACAGTTCTTTCTCGACATGGCAGCGCCCTGTCTTATAAAGATTGGAATACAGGGAGACATCGTCATCCAGGAACTCGCCAATTTTGATGGCCGCCTTCAGCGCGCCAAGATAAAAGCTCGAGCACATTCCATCCGCACCCCAGAATTCAATGTCATAGGTGTTATGATGGGGTTCGACAAGTAGTCCCCTGTGTTCGGGATCCCATTTTTCAATGCAGAAATCAAGGCCTTTCCTGACTTTCGGCCAGATATTCTTAAGCCAAGCCGAATCACCACTTATCCTCCATTCCCTGTAGATCTTCATTATACCGCCAAGCTGTCCATCGGAAGCGGCATGGAAATCATGGCCTGGAGTTCTTATTGGAAGAGATGAACGGAAATTCTGATGGCCGGTATCGTCCTGTGAACATTTGAATTCTGTATCCCTGAGGGATTTTTCAAGCGAAGGAAAGAGATGCGGGATTGCCTGCGCATAATTCCATACATGGGTACAGGAACCGTGACAGCATCCGCTCTTGTCATGGCAGCCTTCCCATCCCCATAGGCTTCCGTCCTTCTGGCGAAGCACTGTCGGAGACTTAAGTATTGCTAAATTCGCAGCAATAGCGTCCAGGACTTCGGCAGGAAGGGTTGAATCATAGAAGCTGTCTGTGAAGATCCCGGATGATTTTTTCAATTCAGCATATTCCTTGCGCCAATAAGCTGAAAGTCCACGCATGTCCTTGAATTTTCCTGAATACCTGGGCTGATAAAATTTGTCTGGATTGATCTTACACTCACAGCTGCCGCTGCAGAAAGGGCTGTCTTCTCCTGCGGCAACATTCGAATAGGGTACGAACCATGAGAGCATCAATTTTATCGTTATGGACTTTCCCGGCAGCAGATTGAACGGAACATATAGGCTTCCCCCAGGGGAAGGATCTCCTGAATTCAGCGCTTTCTTCTCAATACAGCTTCCGCTTTCGATATTCTTCCAGGCAAGAGTCATCGGATCATACCAGCCGCCCCTGAACATGGCGCAATCGACTTTTGCGCCTTCCGCATCAGTTTCAGCACACAAAGCAGCCTTTGTCCAGAACTTTTCAGGCATTGATTCCTGATTGAGAATGAAACCCTGCGGACTTCTCAGGACTGAGTCTTTCCTCGGCTTGTCCTTTTCAGGCTCAACACGGAGAAAATTAAAGGCGTGGAACGACCAGACAGCTTTAATCCTTCCGGCTGATCTGTTTGTAATGGAGTATTCAAGGCCGGCTACAGGGAGGCTTGAATTGTCGGCATCGCCCGGAATGAACGGGCTCCATCCGGTGATTTCGGCAGAAACTGGGAAATTCCTTTCCTGGAGTTTCACCGTACCGAATGGAAATTTGGTGTGAAATTCGGCGCCGGAAAATCTTGGAAGGCCGAAATTACTACCACCCAGTCCGGTACCGCCCCCGGGTCTTCCAAATATCTTCCAACTCGGGACAGGTCCCTCCAGGACTTTCGCCTTGTTGCCGTTTTTATTCTTGACGCAGATGGCTGCAAACATGCGTGAATCTGTGTGGATGTCCGGCTGATGCTTGACGGATATGTCGGAAAACGCCCCGTTCCCGTCCAGGCATACCATGCCGGCGCCAATGCCTCCCATCGGGAATGCGAGATAGGCCAGGTTCTCACCTTGATACACTCCGCCAAGACAATCCTTGTTCATCTATCAGATCTCCTTTTATTATGTTCAACGTGTAACTACACGTTAAAATATGGTGCGGGGGAATATTGTCAAGCGCAATCCATACTTTTTTATTGATTTTTACTTCAGGCTGAGAACCTGTCACCACAGTGCGTCCATGTTTTTCCCATGTTTTTTGCAAGTGTCCTTGATTTCATCTGGGTACACCTTTATGTTTTCCGTGATTTGTGATTTGAGTTTACCTCATGTTCTGTAATTTTGCGTAAACACCTTAACATAAGGCTATAACTCTTCAATCATCCGAAGTTTTTCAGCTCGAATACGGACTGCAAAACTTGAGTAATAATTCAAAATGAGGATTTATCAATGAATAAAATCAGGCTTTTGTTTTTCGGATTCATCCTTGCATTTCTGACTGCCGCCAGCATTCCTGAGACAAAAGGCATCGGCCCGGAAAACGTGGCGGTCATAGTCAACGGCGACAGCTGGTCGTCAAAGACCATTGCAAACGAATTTATCCGCCTCAGATCCATACCATCTGAAAATGTTGTCCAACTCGACGGAATTGAGAGTTTCGAATCTATTGGGGTTGATGATTTTCGCTCGAAGATACTCTCTCCGCTGCTAAAAATCCTGGATGAAAGAGGTATCAGGGGGCAGATCGACTGCATCGCCTATTCATCGGACTTCCCAACCGCGATTAATGCATCATCCGACATGCAGGGGAAGACCTTGCCTCCGACCCTCGCCCCCATAGCATCCATAAACGGCCTGACATACCTCTATTCCATGGTCATGTCTAAAAATGCGGCATACATCGATCTCAACTCGAACCTCTATGCCAGAAGGATTTTAAAGAGAAGCGCCGATACACAATGGTCACCTGAAGAAAGGAATGAATACGCAAAAACCTCCGAACTCATGAAGACGCCCCCCCCAGGCGGCACTGATGCCGCCAAAGAAGAAAGCATGAAAAAATTAAATGAGGCCCTCGCAATTCTTGACAGACTGGCGCAGGTGCATCCCTGTTCTGAAGGGCTCCTCTACAATCTGGCATGTTGCCAGGCAAAGCTTGGGAAAAAAGCCGAGGCTCTGGACTCCATGGAAAAATCCAATCTTAACGGCTGGTTTGACTGGTCTTACACCGAAAAGGACGAAGACCTGAAATCGCTGCGCGAGGCACCTGAATTCAAGTCTATCATAGAAAAGATGAAAAACTGCAAGATGGCCCCCTCCCCCACGACAGGCTTCAAGGCGGATGTCGGCTGGGCGATGGACGGTTCACCGGTTCCGGCAATAAAAGGAATCCCCTACATCCTTTCGATCATGCTCGCATGCACAAGCGGCAGAGGCATGTCCGTACGGGAATCAGTCGAATACCTGCGCATCGCCGCAGGAGCCGATTTCTCACACCCCAAGGGGACGATATATTTCGAGAAAAATGGAGACGTAAGATCGACCGCCCGTGAATGGGCCTTCACAAGCGTATCGGAAAAGTTGAAGTCTAGCGGCATAAATGCCATCGTCGAGGATGGGGTTCTCCCTCAGAACAGAAACGATGTCGTCGGCGCCGTGGTCGGAAGCGCCGGCTTCGACTGGAAAAAGTCGGGAAGCAAAATATTGCCAGGCGCCATATGTGAACATCTGACAAGCTTTGGCGGGGTAATGGGCGAAGGAAGCGGGCAGACCTGCCTCACTGAATTTCTGGTCAATGGAGCTGCCGGAGCATCTGGGACAGTTACAGAGCCATACGCCATACAGGAGAAATTTCCAAGCCCGTACATACAGTTGCATTATACCGAAGGTGTATCTCTAGTGGAGGCGTTCTATCTCTCTGTCGCCGGCCCATACCAGCTTCTGATAATCGGGGATCCGCTCTGCCGTCCGTGGGGAAGGAAAATCGATCTCTCCATCATGGGAGTCAAGTCCGGAGAAAAACTGTCAGGCATGGTGAAAATCTCCCCCCTTGCTCAGTGCCCCAAGGGGCTTGAAATTGTCATGCACCAGCTTTTCATTGACGGGAAACGGATCATGCAGGCGGTTGCAAGGGAAGGATTCAATCTCGACACAAGCAAAATCCCTGACGGGTTCCACCACCTGCAAGTCGTATCGATTGCGGATGACAGGTTCATCAGCCAGGGCAGGATCTCGTTGCCGATTGAAATAAGGAACGGGAAAAGGAATATGAAGACAAAACTTGTCGGAGGCAACTCGCACCGCTGGGACTCTCCGATTGAAATCGATCTGGAATCATCCGGCGCAAAGGAAATAGTCGTAAAATACAACTCGGCAACAGTTGCACGTATTGAAGGCGGGAAAGGTAGAGCCTCCATAGCTCCGGAATTGCTTGGCTCCGGACCAGTTTCGTTGAAGCCTGTTGCTTTCTTCAACTCAGACAATGACATGGAATTTCACGGTAAGCCGATTGAGCTTCAAATTGTTTCACCGGATGCAATCAGTGCATTGAACATGCAGCAGGTGAGAGAAATGGAAAACGGATTCATAGTTCATCCCAAGGACAAACCCCTTGCGATCATAGGGAAGTTTGACAAGGAAAGCATTGAAAAGGCGGGGATTTCTAATGGTGTCGATTTTACAATAGAAAGTTTTTTTACTGCCGACAAGGAGGACGTATACCAGTTCCAGTTCAACGCTTCGGTCAAGATAAAATCACTCAAGATCGACGGACGGAAAATCAAGTGGCCATCAAGGGAGGGTGCCACATGGTGGATGATTCCTGTGGCTCTCTGCGCTGGAATACACAAGGTAGAAATAGAATGCACCGCAATTTCAGCGACAGGCATCGACATCCGTTTCGGAAGCCCGGGCTCGAAGAGACTCGACGGCCAGCAATTCAAACACAACCGGAGACAAACAGGTAAAATAGGCACCCCCAGCACGTCATCGCCCTCTTAGTGTTTTTATTTTACAGTTCTATGTTTTAAAGGTAAATTAACATATGAAAATCTTTCTCACCGGCGCGGCCGGAATGGTTGCAAAGGGCATCGCTCCGATACTGACGGCCTCAGGGCACGAAATAAAAGCGGTTGACATGAAAACACCAGGAGATTGCGGATATACTGATTTCTCCGTCTGCAACATCCTGGACTATGATTCTCTCAAAACCGCGATGAGCTCCTGCGACACCGTCCTTCATCTCGCCGCCATACCAAGACCCAATCTCGCGGATGCTTCTGAAATCTTCCGCGTGAACTGCCAGGGGACATTCAATATATTCCGCGCTGCGGAGGAAAACGGCATAAAAAAAATAGTCCAGGCAAGTTCCGTCAATGTCCTCGGCTATTCTTTCGGAGTGAAAGAAGCTCCGATTAAATATTTCCCGATTGACGAGGACCATCCCACTTTCACCACCGATGCATATTCCTTCTCCAAAAATGTGGCTGAGGACATTGCCGCATACTTCTGGCGCCGGAAGAATATCAACTGCATATCTTTCAGGATCGCCGGAGTATCGTCTATCGGCGCACTCCCCAGGTCCGAAAGATATAAGGCTATCAGGCAGAGTATCATAGAAATAATGGATCTTCCTGAAACGGAAAGCCGGAAGACAATTGACGTCATGTTGAATGAGTTCAACAAAAAGAGGAACGAACTCATCTTCGAAAGCTCGCAATATCCGAAGGGAATTCACAGCTCGGAAGTTGTTCTGCCGGAAATGACCAGGAGAATCTGTGGACTTCAATGCAACCTCCTGGCTTTCATTGACCCAAGGGATCTCGCCCAGGCTATGATCAAAGGAATCGAAAAAGACTTGCCCGGATGCTTCAACATGTATCTGAACCACACTGGAAATTGTCTGTGCATAGACTCAGCACGCTTCATCAAATACTTTTTCCCAAACGTCACAGAGATCAGAAAACCCTTCCATTCGGATGAAAGCCTCATTTCTGTGGACCTGGCTAAGAACCTCCTGGGATTCAAACCGGAGTTCGGATTATGATGAGAAATCATCGTTTTCATTCTTGATTTTCCCAGTGCATCAGATAAATTCAGACAATATTATAAATGCGGACTTATTTATGGAACCCGAAAATAAAATCTGCCCGTTATGTGGCGAAACAATAAAGGCCGTCGCCATCAAGTGTCGCTTCTGCAACGAGGATCTCGTCGCATTCGAGGCGAAACAGAAGGACTCCATAGAAAAAGAAATATTTACAGGGCACCCGCCAATCATCTTCTCTGCAACGCAGTATTTCTGGATAATCATAACCTTCGGAATCGCGCTCATCTTCTTCTGGTATAAAAGTAAAGCCCTCTCATACAGGATAACGACACAACGAATAACAATAGAGATAGGAATAATCAACAAGACCAGGGAGACTATCGAACTTTACAGAGTGGACGATTTCGAAGTATTGCTCCCTCTCGGACAGAGACTCCTCGGCTATGGAATACTGAAGATCAAATCAAGCGACAGGGACCATCCTGACATTATCTTGAATGGGCTCCCTGACGCAGACAAGCTCTACAATCAGCTCAGGGAATGCGCCCTGAGAGAGCGGGAAAAACGCGGAATCAAGGTCTGGGCCAACGCATGACAAAACTCCACCGCCTCCTGTTTATTCATCATTCCCCCATAAATCCCATACATTCTACAACAACATTTAAAAATAAAAGCTACGCCCCATGAAATACACTTTCCCTGAAACAGCAAAAATCACCGGCGGTAAAATAATAGATGGCACCGCAGCAAAAGATCTCATCTTCGACTTCTTTTCCACCGACTCCAGGAAAGACTGCCGGAATTCAATGTTCTTCCCCCTTCCCGGCGAAAAATTTGATTCCCACGATTTCATCGGAAGCGCAATAGCCTCCGGCGCAAAAGCCATATGTGTCGCAAAAAACAAGTTGCCGAACCTGAATCTCCCGGAAAACATATCGGTACTGGCCGTTGACGACACACTCAAGGCCTATCAGACTCTTGCAAATCATCACAGGAGAAAAATAAATCCAAAAATAATCGCACTCACCGGCAGCAGTGGCAAGACAAGCGCGAAGGAAATACTGAAAGCCATCCTCGTTCACGCTTTCGGCGCCGAAGCCGTATATGCCACGATCGGAAATACAAACAACCACGTCGGAGTTCCGCAGAATCTTCTCAATCTCACGGAAAAACACGGATACGCCATAATCGAGATGGGGACGAACCATTTCGGAGAAATCGAAGTCCTGGGCAGCATCGCGGAACCGGACATCGCGATCATCGTTTCAATAGGAAATGCGCACCTGGAATTTTTCAAGGACCCCGACGGTGTCGCAAAGGAGAAATCTGCGATTTTCGCAAAATTGTCAGCTGCGGGAACTGCGGTCATTCCGGCGGAAGGCCCTGGCCTCGGAGTTCTTGCAGATGCCGTAAAAAAGATTAGGACTCTTCGCTTTGGCACGGACAAGGCTGCACCCCCGCCGGATGTTTCAGTGAACTATCTTGGAAGCAGTTTCAAGGGAAGCCGCTTCGAACTTGCCAGAAAAAACTGCGAATTTCGCAGAGTCATCGAATGGCCTCTTCTCGGAAGGCATCAGGCAATGAATGCCGCAGCAGCTTCCCTCGCAGCAGAAGCCGAAGGAATTGACCTGGAGACCATAGCTGATGCCCTCTCTTCAGGGATCAGCCTCCCCGGAATGAGAATGAATGCCGCAGATCGCGACGGAGTCACCTGGATCAATGATGCCTACAATGCAAATCCCGACAGCATGCGCGCAGGAATTGAATGGCTTGCCGAGGCGCTCGGGAATGAAAAGCCGAAAGGGCGTGCATTCGTCGTCCTGGGCGACATGCTCGAACTCGGTCCATCAGGTCCGCTCGCCCACAGAAAAATTCTTGACCTCCTCGTTGAAAAAATTCCTGCAGCCGTAATCGTGACTGTCGGCCCGATAATGGATGCAGCTTCGGAAGCAATACGTTCGGATACTTCGATTTCAATCAGGAACTTTCAAGATTCAACCGAGGCGGGAAAATACATCCGATCCAAGCTGAAGAAGGATGACATAATCTATCTCAAAGGCTCCCGTGGAATCGCCCTCGAAAAAATTCTCTGACTATAGTTTTTCAGAAAAATAGTCTCATTATTTTTCAGAAAAACTATCTATCAAAACTTGAGCGGGGGGAATTTTTATTCGGATTTCCCGGCTATAATACTTTTTCAGCCACATCCACTTTTCCCACATCCCCAAGGCATTGAAGTTGCGAGTCAGGAAATCTGAACATAACCGGCTAGTACAATATATAATTTAAAGTTTCGGATATAATCGCTTCAATTTTATCCGTGCGTCTTCTGAAGTGAACTGCCAGTCTACCTTTGTCTGCTTGCAATTGCGTTCATTA
>CAIQLG010000436.1 GCA_903872565.1 uncultured Lentisphaerota bacterium
CCGATCTTGACGACGTTTTGCCAAGGAAATTACTCCTCTTCGAATTTCAGACCAAGCTGTTTGGCGGATTCCTTGGAGATTTTGTATGGGGCACTGGATTCTGAAATGATGTTTGCCCTAACAGATTTTGTCTTGATATTCAATTCTGCTGTACTCTTGTATTTTGTAAAAAGTGCCCGCCCCACGTATCCCATCTTAATTCATTTCAATATAATCGCATTCCCCTAATAATTGCGAATGAAAATCTGTGAATATTCCGTTTTTGCTAAAGAAAAACAGAAAATCTGGATAAAAAGAATGATTATGAGGCCGGGAAGCGCAATTTATTCAGCAAGGATGTGATATATACCGAAAGTATTATAAACCCTCTTTCCTTCATTCTATAATGAAAGTTCAAAAAGTTTTCAAAATCAGGTTCAAGCTTAACCGAATTTTCAAGAGTGCGGAGAAGAGCAAGAACGAAAGCATTCTTGATTTTATAAAAATGCTGTCTGAGAAATACGTTGCCGGAGTCACATATATCGGCTCGGATTATTATGAAAACGAGAGGCACGAAAGATTTATTATACCCAATACAGGCTTCATCAGCATATCGTTCAATAGGTATGTCCTTGAAGGATATTTCGATTCAGAAGCCAACGCAGTGAAATTTCAAAAGATGTTGGAGAATCTTCTCCCCGACTATAGACGTGTGAAAGACTAAAGAAGCCTTAGCTGTCCACTTTACCCCTTCTCCTGAAACCATAACTCAAGAATGTGCTGAAATCATGAGATTTACCTTTGTAGAAAAATTAAGGATAATAGCAGTGTTCAGTATTCAAGAATAAATAGTAGCCTAAGATCTTTTGTACCCGAAAGGTATAAAAACTCGCATAAACTCATATCCCCAAATAAAAAACTCCCTGACAATGGAATCCGGCATACATCACTACAAAAGAGCATTGGAAAGACAGATAGAGTTAATCAGGATACACCCGGAAATATTGGAGAAAAACAAGAAACTGGTGGTTGAATTCAAGGACTATATGCTAAGCGAAGGCATTGGGGACAGTAAAATCGCGAGGTATATGTGTGATGTCAAAAAGTTCTGTTTGATGCTCAGAAAGCCCTTAAAACAAGCCACAGAGGGGGATTTAAGAAGAGTTGTGGGTCAGATTGAGCAGTCAGAACTAGCTCCGGAAAGCAAAAAAGGATTCAAGATACTTGTCAGGAAACTATATCGTTTTTTGAGAGACTGTAAGAAGAAGGGGCAATATCCGCCTGAAGTGGAATGGATTTCAATCGGTATGCAGGCGAATACAAGAAAACTGCCGGAAGAGTTGCTGACAGAAGAGGAAGTTCAAAAGTTGATACGTGCCTGTGATGGAGCCAGGGACAAAGCGTTCATTTCAACCCTTGCTGAAAGCGGAGCAAGAATATCTGAGATAGGGACAATGAAAATAAAGCACGTGGATTTCGAGAAATACGGCACAAGGCTAACAATAGCCGGAAAAACCGGAACAAGGAAAATACTGATAATCTACAGTACTCCCGCTCTTCAGCAGTGGATAAACAATCATCAGCACAATGACAATCCAGATTCTTTTCTTTGGACAAACTCGAACAATGAACTGCTGGGGTACGATATGATGTCCGCGATACTAAGAAAAGCTGTAAGGAAGGCCGGAATAAAAAAACACGTGCATCCCCACCTTCTGAGACACTCCAGGGCGACCCAGATGGCCTCGATAATGAGCGAAGC
This sequence comes from uncultured Lentisphaerota bacterium, assembly GCA_903872565.1. GTDB lineage: Bacteria > Verrucomicrobiota > Lentisphaeria > Victivallales > GWF2-50-93 > CAIQLG01. Next base: position 1,742 of record CAIQLG010000436.1, read on the forward strand.
CGCAATGAAACAATATTTTGGCTGGACCCAGGGCAGTAGGATGGCCGCAATATATGTCCACATGAGCGGCAAGGACACTGACGAAGCTGTGCTCAGAGCCAATGGCATTGAAATAAAAAAAGAAGAAAAGAAGACGATATTAAAACCGGAGAAATGTAAAAGATGCGGAACCATCAATGAGATTACGAACAAATTCTGCAAGATATGCGCCTTTCCACTTCGTGAAGAAGAAGCTCAAAAAGCTTTAATCGAAGATGAAAAGAGGACAAAAGTTTCGGAAATAATGAATAGTCTGCTTCAAGACCCGGAAATCCTTGAACTACTTTCCAGAAAGATAAAAGCTAAAGCTGAAAAGCCCCAAAGCCGGAAATCCCAATAAAAATACCGGCAAGTATTTAAATCAAGACTACTTGAAAGACACATCAACAATCATTCAAAAATATCATTCCGTTTTCCTGAGACTTAGGTTTCAGGGCTCAAAACTCCGATATTTATTGAATATTTCAGAAAAAACCACTTGCCTCCAATAAAACACTGACTCGTCAGTTTTTAAAACAAGCAAGGAAAAACAACAGAAAATCGCGTTTTACCCCGGTAAAACACAAAAGCATAGCTGGAAGCATCTTCTAGGGATTTAATCAAATTTCGTCAAATATCGTCGAAAAGAATTAATTCTAATTGGAAATATTTATTTCTAATCAGGATTTGAACGACACTGAGACGGAAATATCCCCCAATTCGCTGAATTTTGAATCTAAACCAGCCCCCGAAAATAAAACCCTCCGGAATTATTTCTAAAAAAACAATTATTTCTAACCCTGCCCCTCTCTTCATAGGAATTAGAAATAATTAAAAACCCAAACAGAAAGGAGTAAAAAACAGAAAAAGCAAGAAAAAATGAAGGGACAACAGATGTGGACTCCAATTGGAGTCCTTTTTTGTTTCAAGACGAAAAAAGCAACAAAGAGGTAAGAAAATGGACAAGTATACTGACGTATACCAGAAGGTAACCGACATAATCACTGCAAAATTGGAATCCGGACTCGTTCCTTGGCAAAGGCCGTGGGACATTGAAACTGGAATTCCGACAAATCTGATAAGCAAAAGACCTTATCAGGGAATAAACGTCCTTTTGCTTTCGAGCCTGGAATTTGAAAGCCAGTATTTCCTGAGCTTCAAACAGGCAAGAGAGCTTGGAGGAACAGTCAAGAAAGGCGAAAAAGCCTGTCTTGTTGTCTTCAAGAAATGGATTGAGGCCACTGACAAAGACGGTAATATCGTCTACAATGACAAAGGGAATTCCAAAAATGTCCCGATGCTCAGATATTATTATGTCTTCAATATACAGCAATGCGCAGGCATTCCAGAAGACAAAATTCCGAAGAAAGAGCAAAAGGAAAGAAAACACGTGCCGACGATGGAAGCTGAAGCTATAGCCACAAAAATGCCGAACAGACCGAAAATTAAGTATGGTTCACAAAAGGCCAGCTATAGCCCGACAGACGACATTGTCAGTATGCCCAGGAAGGAACTCTTCCATTCCACTGAAGAACTGTATTCGACGCTATTCCATGAAATGGTGCATTCGACGGGACACAGTTCAAGGCTCGACAGGCCCGGAGTGATGAAATCAAGCGGTTTCGGTAGCGACGAATATTCCCGTGAGGAGCTTGTCGCCGAAATGGGTGCGGCCTTCCTTTGCGCCAATGCAGGGATAGAAGGCAGGACTATAAACAATTCGGCAAGTTACATCAGTTCCTGGCTCGAAAGGCTGAAAAAGGACAAGAGGCTTGTCGTAATAGCGGCAGGAACGGCGCAGAAAGCCTGTGATTTTATCCTTAACAAAAAGGCAAAGGAGTCCGAAAATGAAGGAAATGCTTTTGGAGAAAAAAGCAAGGCAGCCTGAAGATGAGAAGATGCAAATCTTCTTTAGACCGATTGAGGATTGGCTGAAATGCCCGGAATGTGAAGAAGAAGGTTTTCGAGAAGACCTCCTGAGCTTCAGGCATACGTGCTGCAGACGTTTCATCCTTGAAATGGAAGAACCTGCCTAATCAGCAAAAGTAAACAGAAAAAGGCGCTCCCGTAAATGGGTGCGCCTTTTTCATTTATAAGGAGAACTATGGAAGCAAAATATGGAGAAGAACCGGAAAACATCCTTGTAAGGATTTATGTCCGGGAGACTCCCAAGGAAGTGAAACTCTGTAGCCCGGCCGCTGTCTTCGATGAGATGAAGGAAATCGGAAAAGCTGACCAGGAAAGCCTATGGATTATCATGCTGAACACAAAGAACATGATGATTAGAAAGGAAATGGTTTCGCTTGGAACGATTGACTGCGCGAACGCAGACATAAGGATCATATTCAGGCGGCTGTTCCAGTATGGCGCACCATCATTTGTGATGTGCCATAATCACCCAAGTGGTGACGCCCTGCCTTCAGCAGACGACATAAGACTGACAAAGAAGACAAAGGACGTAGCCGAGCTGATGGAGTTCAAGTTAGTTGACCACATCATAATCGGAGATGGCGGATATTTCTCATTTGTAGAGAAAAATATCCTTTAACGAAGTGATAAAACAACTTAAACAATGGCGCACCCGCAAGGGATTGCGCCTTTTTTATGGAGGAAAAGAATGGAAACACAACAGATGGAACTTTTCAGCATTGAAACTATGAACGAAATCAAGGTTTCAGGAGACTGCTTTGGTCTTAAAACCCAAAGACTTATAGGAGAAATGTTGAAGATTGGAGTGTCACCAAGATTGATTGCGGCTTTCCTTGAAATGACGGGGCTGCAGAAAATGCACAAGCATTACTTCGGAGCACCGATAGTCTCATTCAAGTCTCCCTGGAAGGAAGAAATTCCGGACTGGCTCAAAAAAGCAGTTTACCACGAGAGGTTTGAGACAATCTGCAAGGAGCATGAGCAAGGAGTAGTTGGGCATTTTGCCGGCTATACGGAAGCTGTGGCTGTCATAATGCCGGCCTCTCTGGAATTTCCCCTGTCGGGCGAATGGGTGAATATCTATGGATGGGTGTTCACGAAGATTGGAATTAAATACGGGAGCAAGACAGAAGAGGAAATGAAGGACATATGCGAAAACAGGGACTTGAGCAGTGATGAGAAAAGAGAATTGGACAGACTGCTCGTCGAAATAAGAGAAAAGGTAATCAAAAACCATTGGTAGAAAGGAAAATTAAAATGCCATACCCATTTGTTCAGAATATGAGGAATATGGAAGATGCGGCATACAAACTCAAGGTTTTGTCCGTGGCGATGAATAAGCCGATTTCAAAGGTAGCAGCCAGAGCCATAGAAAAAGCTTTCGAGGAGTATGACAGAATAAAAGTTGGAAATGCAATCATAAAAGTCGGAGTCCGCAAGGATTCGGATGGAGATTGAAGAAAATAAAGAAAGGAATAAACCATGAACATGATATTGCAGTATGGAACTCAATACAATTGCTCTCTCTTCGATATTGAGAGGCAGGAGAGATTCTCATTTGTGCATTCAAGCGATGGGCAGATTCACGGCGTGTACATTTACGTAAGTTTGCTTACAGCGTGTTTTGTACAATATGCGCAGGTATTTGTCCCCGGAACAAGGCGCGTATGCTGTTTCAAGCGTTACGGAAGTGGGCGGTGCTGGGTCAAGAATGTTGTCAGGCAGGCGAAATTTGAATTCAGATGTGAATCCATCTTTATCGCTCCTGGTTCAACACCGGCAGAAACTCAGTTGCAGTTGCTCTTCGGGGCGAAAATAAGGAGAATCAGGCCTGTTTTTCGGCGAAAAGGAAATAACAAATGCGAAATTGAGTCTGATTACAGGGAAAGCCTGTCGCTTCGTGATGATTGTCCCAGAAAAGTGCTCCTCGTGGATGATGTATGCACGACAGGCAGGACGTTGAACTGGTTTAAAGACTATTTGACAGGATACGGCTATGAAGTGGTCATGTTCTGCCTGGGAATGAATCACAGACTGGTTTCAGACAGGACGACAGCCTGTTTCCTGAAAATGGCAGAGGAAAATGGAAATCATTATGAGAATCATAAAGACAAAGACATGAAGATTGCATGATAAAACAAAACATAAACGAAGGCAAAAGAAAAATTGATATCGGTAGTATTTAATCCATTAACAGGAGGAAATTAAAATGAAAAAGGAAAAGACGTCAGTGACAATTAGAGCGGAAGATGTTCTCTGTGAGTTGGACAGAAAAACATCGGGAAATGAAATCCAGGATCGGGCAAAGAGCCTCAAGAGCGTAGGACAGATCCATTCCGTCAAGATTCAGCCTATCGAGCACGAGAAATATAAATACAGGGTCGTGGCCGGCAGAAGGAGCTTTCTGGCTCTTACAAAGATTCTCGGTAAGGACGAATTAAAGATGCCGGAAGAAATATCCTTCATCGAGGGAGACCCGGAGATCATAGCGTTCGCCGAAAATGATGAAAGAACGAATCTGAGCCTTTCAGAGCAGATAGAAAAACTCAACAGGCTTTCAGAAAGGTTTGGCATAGCGGAGCTCTCATCCCATTTGAGCCATTCGGCAGGATGGATTGCGGCAAGGATAAGGCTTAACGAACTGTCAGACATCTGGAAAGATGCTATGAAAAAGTCCTTTTTCCCGGAGATGACAATAGGACACTATGAGGCGGTAGCCAAATATCCGAAGGAAATCCAGGACGAAGCCTACGAGTTCTGCAAAGGACTTGACTTCGAGGAAGGATTGAGCATTGCTCAGCTTGAAAATCTCCTGATGGAGAATTTCACCTTCCAGATAAGGAATGTTCCTTGGAATGAGAATGGTGAATATCAGGGATGCGGGACTTGTCCGGCATGCATTGACAGAAAAAACAAGGGCTATCTGTTCGAGGAGATGAACGATGACAAAAAGGCGATATGTCAGAACAGGAAGCATCATATCGAGAAAATGAACGAATACATAGCCGTGAAAGTCGAAGAAATAAGGAAAAACGCCCCTGAGACGGTGCTTGTTTCGCAGAACAGCTATTATCCGGAAGGATTCCCTCTTGCAAAGGAGGAGATATATCCTTCCCATGCATGGACAAAGACAGGTAAAAAGAAAAATGCCAAAAGGGCTTTCATTGTGAACGGGCCTATGGCCGGCAGTTTCATAAATGTCGAGATAAATGAATCTTATCTCAAAAAGCCAGAAGGAATGAACGGTTCAGGGGCAGGCTCGGGAAGTCAGGATGGAATTGAAGGGCAATCGGAGAAAAAACCGAGAAGTCTTGCCGAAAGAAAGGAATTGAAAAACAGGCAGAGGCAGAGACATGCAATAACGACTCTGATTGCTTATCTTGAATCTGGAAAATATGAGATTCCAGAACGGGATGTGTTGTTCAGGTTGATTGCTTGCCTTGGAGTGGATTCGATATGTCTCTATGACTATTCAAATCCGCAGAGCAATGTTCAGTTCGGAACTTTTGGACTTTCAGCCTATCAGGAGATATCTGAAAAGGTTGACCTTGACAAGCAAGTCTGGAAAAAGGTTCTTGTGAACATCCTCAAGGACTTGAAACAGGGACAAACCGGTTCTGTGGCTGCAAGATGGGAAGAAGCCCAGTTGATTGGAAAAATCACTGGCTTTGACCTGGGAAAAGCCTTTGAGGAGGCTATATCGGCTCTTCCTGACCCGAAAAGCTGGGAGAAGCTGGAAAAGGATAATCCTCCGCAGGAAAATGCCGCATAAGTGCTAATCTCAACACACCTCCGCCCCGGAAACGGGGCGGAGGATTTTTAGTTATTCAATAGTATCTACCGCCTTTTTCAGCCTCTTTAAATTTTCCACAGTATATGCTCGCTGAATTCGGTCACTTTTATCCGACATTATAGTGATGTTTTTTACTTAACTCCTTAATGGTCAATGATATAACTGCAAATATTATGTCAAAAGGTAGCCAGTAAAATGAAATTGAATATATTTTATATAATCTCTTGACAGATA
>CAIQLG010000437.1 GCA_903872565.1 uncultured Lentisphaerota bacterium
CACTGACGACAGGGAGAATGATATTAAAAATATCACTCAGCTATACACCAGCGCAATAGAAAGAATGATACGGAAATACCCCGAGCAGTGGATATGGGCACACCGCAGATGGCTTGATCTTGACAGAAAGAAAAAGTGAAATACCTTTGTGGCTCGGTGTCTTGAAGTAAATTAATTTATATATCGGTAGGTGGAGAAGATGAAAAGCGAACCAACATACGCGTCCATGGTATACCGAAGTGTTTAAGTTCTTCCAAAGGTGTTCCCCAAAAGTTGCAGAGGAGGCACTACTGCCAATTCTCGACTCTCCAAAATTCTCCTACCGGATCAAGCAACGGGTGAGAGACATAATAGGATGATGTTTTGACCGAACTCAACCGCGCAATAAGATCGTGGACTCTTTCGTGTGTTTCACCCGCTCCACTTCCTACTTGGCGAACACTGTGATTTCCGTAACGGACTTGCCAGATTCTCTTGGATCGCCTTTTGTTATAAGCCTTACGGTTCCATCCGGATTTTCCCAGTAAAATTCTCCCAGTTCCGCGTCAACTTTCACGGGAGTTCCGCAGATGCCGTATTCCTTCACAATCCTTTTCCACATCTCCCTTGTAATAGATACGTCGCTGAAACAACGGGAGGTCTTGCCTGTCTTCTGCTGGAGCTTCCTTATCCGTTCCGGATCAAGTTTCGAGACAATCGACATATATTCTGAGAGCTCCCTTTTTTGTCAAGCCTACTTCATTCTCGCGCAGTTGTCGGCCTTGCTGCCGAATCCACAGTCGTTGCACAATTTTGCAGGTACCTTGGAGCTGCCTACCCACTTGCCACATATGACACAGTCGTCCTTCTTGCTGCCGAACCCGTGGTCATTGCACAGCTTGGCGTATATCTTCGCCGAACCGACCCATTTCCCGCAGACCGCGCAGTTGTCAGCCTTTGACCCGAAGCCGTGATCGGAGCAGAGTTTGCCATATACCTCGGTTGAGCCAACCCACTTATTGCAGCGTGTGGCGGCGTAGGCGCAGATGCAGGAGAGCATGGCAATCGAAATAATCAGGAAGAGCCGCCTGTTGAACATCTGTTTCTTCATATATTAGCTCTGAAATTTCTGAGAAACTCGTCCATTTTCGTGTTCGAGTCCCTGACCTCCTTCAGGATTTCCTTCACCCTGGCGTTTATCAGATAGACGAAGATCGGCATGAGGATGGACAGCACAATCAGGATCAGGACAAAGACAATAGCCACCACCGCAAGAACTACACCGAGCGCACCAAGAGCTTCCATGAGATCACCTTGTTTATAAGTTATTCGTTCAAGAGTTTAAAGACTTACAACTCAAAGTGTTGAAGCCAGACTAAATCCCAGACATTGGGCAAAATAGCCGTTTGTGATGCCATTAACGGCTCATGATCCCGTTTTTTCCCAGATCGCATCCCTTCCTGGGCGAGTGCATTCTACCCTGCCGTCATTCCGCAGTTGGCCGAGAACTCTTTTGATTGTCGGTCGGCTTACGTTAGGGCATGCCTTGGCCAAGTCAGCATAGCGGAAGGTCTTTGGAAGTTTTTCAATTGCAGTCATGACCGACTCCGTCTTGGCACCGTGTGCGGTGGTTAATTCTCCGGTGCGTTGCTCGAACTCACGGTATGCGCCGAGAAGCATCACGCCCAGAAAATATTCCCACCACGGCAGTAATGCGTGTTTTCCATCATGCCATCCCTGAGAAGATTTATAGAGAGCATCGTAATAACCTTCCCTCTGGTTTTCAATCAAATGTTCAAGGCTGATATATCGTCCGACCTCGGAGCCGGCGCGGTATAGCAGCAACAGCGTCAACAGCCGTGCCATTCTCCCATTTCCATCGGTAAAAGGATGAATGCAGAGGAAGTCCAGTATATACATGGGAATAAGGAGCAGTTGATCGGCTTCCCCCTTGTCCCATTGCTCGTTGAAAAGTTTGTGCAGCAGCTTCATTGCTTCTGGTGCCAGATGGGCGGGAACGGGCTTGAAGCGAACAGAACGGGTTCCGTCTGAGCGGATTTCCGTTATCTCGTTATCCGCCATTTTCCAACGTCCGCCTTGCTGGGGGACAAACTGATAAAGGTCGCGATGGAGCTGTAGTACGATATTTGGAGTAAAAGGCATATTGGCATGGTTGGCATGAATTGTAGCAAGAGCATCCCTATATCCGGCGATCTCCTGTTCCGAGCGGTTCTTGGGCGTAGTCTTGTGCTCCACTATCTTTTTGATCCGCTCCGGTGGAGCCTCGATTCCTTCGATCCGGTTGGAGGATTCTGTGCTTTGAATAATGGCCACCTGCCGCAGGGACTCAAGCACCTGGGGTGTCTGCTGTTTGAAAAGTGCCTCCTTGCCCTGATATTCGCCCAGGATACGAATCGTCTTAAGGAATGAATGCGGTATAACTTGTTTCTCCAGAAAATCAGACTCAAATGATTTCATTGGGCATCCTTATATAATATCTGTTTTTATAACATCTACGAATTCGGCGATTATCCTGACATCGTCTTGGCTCTCCGGTGTCAGCACGATCGGCAGCCTTGCACGAGACATTCATATTGCCGTCGATGTCGGACTTGCGGCGCTTTTCGGCGAAGGAGTGGCGGTTCGGATAGCGGTTCTCCTTGAGCTCCGCGACGAGCTTTATCAGACGTATGAGCTGTTTTTGTTTTCCGGCATGGGTCTAATTTAACATCCATAACAATAAAAGCAAAAGATATTTCCCCGGGGGACATGCTTGATATGACACAATGACTGTTCTGTTCTGTTTTTCCGAGCTCGTCTCTTGATTTTTTCGGCAATCTAATTATCTTCACAGCACATGAAAATTAAAATTCCTATCAGATACCACGATTAAATCATAAGGAATCTAACAGATGTCTAGCGGACTGTTCTTTACTAACTCCGGGCTCTTTTCCCAGCACTATTTCAATCGCATGCTTTCCAGGACGACTGCTCCGATTCCACCCGAGATTCCAGAAAACCTCGACAGCCTGATCAATCTGCTTCTGACCGAATGGAAAAATACAAGGTCGTCGTATATTTCCAAGGTTGAACCGGGTGAAACGGCGAAGCTTCGTCCTGGAGTTCCTGAAGGATATAAGGTCCTTGTAAAGTCTGAATCCCACGTGGAGCAGGGGATTATCCGCTTTGTGATGGAGAAGACTTTCGCGTTCGCCATAGACAACAACACCACGCTGAGCCTGCAGGGTGACGCCGGGCGCGAAGCGTTGAATCCCGCCGGCAATCAGCGCCCCGACTTCATCCTGTTCCCAAGTCATGACACCTTGAACAATGTTTCCCTGTCCGTCTCCGGCAAGAGGAAGAATGCAGTCGAGTATTGTGCCGAGGCGGTTTCAATCCTGGATGCCAAAAGTTTTCACCTTGGAGTATATTCAGACGAGTACGAGACAGGCATAAGCAAAGTGGCGAGATGCGAGACCTCTTTGAAATATGTTACACAGGTCGAACGCTACCTGCGCGGCTGCAGGAAAAAATGGGGCATCCTTACAAATGGCCGCAACTGGCGTCTTATCCGTTCAGGGAAAATCCACGAACATCTGCGATTTGATCTTGTCATGTTTCTTGAGTCAATCCTTGCGAAGGGTGGCGTAATTGACGATTATGACCGTTGGACATTCACGCTGTTCTACAATATTTTCGGCCAGCCTTCCACAACATCGTCGGCGCACAGCGGTTTCGGATTCAATGACCGCATGGAGCGGGAATGCGAGAGAGCCGATGGAAACGCATGCGACGCCCTGAGGGAAAACGCGCACAAATCCGTCGAGCTTCTCTGCCGCGGCTTCTGGCAGAATCCATCCAACGAATGGTGGGATACAAAAATAAAAGCGCCCCGCAAGCCATCACAGGCCGAGCTTGACGAACTGAGGGAGCTTTCGCTCACTTACCTCTATCGATTATTGTTCATCCTCAAGGCCGAGGCTCAGAATCTTCTTCCCATGAGAAACGAGAAGGGGGCGGCCACTCCTTACGCGGCAAATCATTCCACCCAGTCGCTTTTTCTCCGTCTCAAAAACCTCAGTCCGACCGAACGCAGGAATTCGGAACGTCTCTTTTTGAACATGAAGTCGCTATTCGAAGCCATAGACAAGGGCAGGGATTACCCCGACTTTTCGATTCCCGCCTACAACGGAGGGCTGTTCGACTCGGAAAAACACGTTAGGCTCGATAGCCTGAAACTCTTCGACGACACTCTGTTTGACATATTGAAATTCCTCATCTACACCGGGGATTCATACGATACTCCCATCCCCTATGAAGATCTCGATGTGCGGGATCTTGGCGACATATATGAGGGACTGTTGGAACAGCGGCTCTTCCATCATCAGCCTGTGGCCGCCCATGAACCGTCCGACATCCGCCTGGCGAACAAGAAAGGCGAGAGAAAAGCGTCGGGTTCATATTTCACGCCGGATCCGGTAGTTGACTACCTTTGCCGGAAGGCGATACAGCCCAAACTCGACGCTTGCGGCTGCGATCCTCTAAAAATACTTGAGCTGAAGATACTCGACCCGGCCATGGGAAGCGCTCACTTCCTGGTCAAATCCATTGACATCATCGCATCTCACCTGACGCTTAACTGCGATCCGATTGACGAGGGCGCGCCCGACGACAACAGCGACAGGGAATTCGCATATTGGAAGGAGAAGGTCGCCGAGAAGTGCGTCTATGGCGTTGACTATAATCCGATGGCCGTCGAACTGGCCAAGGTCTCGATATGGCTTCACACGACTTCCGCCGGGCGCCCGCTCTCATTCCTCGACCATCACCTGAAAGTCGGGAACAGCCTGATCGGTGCCCCAGTTGCGAAACTGAACACGCCTTCGCTCAAAAGCAAAATGACGAAACAAGGAGCTGTATGGGCACCCGCCGCACGGAAGCCTGAAGAGCAGGGCAAGACGAAAAAAGGGAAAAAGCGAAATATTGTAGCCGAGGCTGAAGGCATATACCAGATGGAGCTTCCTCTGCCGATTGACACGTCCCTCATGTCCGGAATTGTGAAAAGCATCAGGGAAATAGTGGATCGCATCGAAACTGACGGCGGAGATGTCAAGCGCAAAGGCAAGGATTACACAGAGTTTGTGGAGCGGCGTCTTGCGGCACACAAGCTTCTCGCCGACCTCTGGTGCGCACAATGGCTGATTTTCGATCCGGAGCAGGATGCTGTCATGGCCTACGAATCGCCGTCTGGCCTCTATGCCAAGGTGCGGGAAATCTGCGGACTCCGCGACGATTCACAGCGGCTTGCAGAATTGGACAAACTGGCGAACGATCCAATCATACAAAAACTCCGCAATGCGGTGCGAAGCGGTTTTGGTCCGCGCCCGCTCGCCTTCTTCCACTGGCAGTTCGAGTTCCCGGAGGTCGCCTTCGACGCAACAGGGAATCAGCGGAGCGGTTTCGGCTTCGATATTGTACTCGGCAATCCGCCCTGGGACAAAATCAAGCCCGCCAAACGCGACTTCTACGGACCCTACAGCGAGGAGGTAGCCAACACGCAGGGACAATCGCTCGACAACCTCATCGCCAGGCTTGAGACCGAAACTCCAGAACTTGCGGACGGATGGAAGCGATACGAATCGGCAATGGTGAAAACCGCCGACTATCTTGGCGAATGCGGTGAATTCCCCGCTCAAAAGGCGTTTGTTGACGGAGCGAAGACTGGCGGAGATCCCGACCTGTACAAATATTTTGTGGAACGTTTTTTCCAAGTCCTGTCTGGCGATGGTCGTCTCGGGATTGTAATTCCGGGAGTAATATGGCAGTCCGAAGGATGCACCGGACTTCGCTCAATGCTGTTTGAGAAGAAGACCATAGACGAGTTGTTCGTTTTCGAGAACTACCGCAAGTGGGCATTCAATATAGATTCCCGTTTCAAGTTCAGCACGATAGTGGCTTCCAACACACTGCCGCCGGAAGGGCACTCGTTCAATGCCGCATTTATGTTGCGAGATCCGCAGATACTTGGTGGATCACAATCAGAACGCATCGTCAAACTGAGCCTCCCAATGATCAAAGCTCTGAGTCCTGAAAGCCTCGCCCTTCTCGATTTCAAATCATCCGCCGAGGCCGAGTTGATGGCGAGAATGCATCAGAGCTTCCCGCGACTCGACTCGCCAGACTCGGGCTGGAACCCGAAATATCGTTGTGACTTGCACATGACTCACGACTCCTGGTTGTTCAAGAAACCGGAATGGATGCGTGAGCGCGGTTTTGTTCTCGTTCGCCCAAAGCGGACACCGGATGGATGGGGTCAGGAGCTTGTCGAATTCAGCGGTGGCAATGAAAAGACTCACGATCAGGATTCCCCAATCCGCCTGCCGTCAGTTCTTCCGCCCGGTGGCGAATATTGGGTGTCAGCCAATCCCGAATATTATGTCAATCGCGGCTACAATCCTGTGGAGGCAAAGATACAGGGAACCCCTCTCACGGTCTTTGTTCATCCCGATGATCTTGCTAAGCCAGTCAGAATCATAAACAAGAAGCACGTGTCCAGCTCTGAGATTTATAGAATTTTGCCATCCTCCTGCTACACAGCACTTTACGAGGGACGCATGGTTGACAATTTCGACCACTGCGCGAAAAAATATATCGGAGGCGAAGGTAGAAAAGCAATTTGGAATGAACTGGGATGCAAAGACAAGGCACTCCAATCGCATTTCTTCGTCGCCCTTGCAGAAGCCTTGCAACCATCAAAATGGCGGATCGGGTTTTGTGAAATAACCGGAGCAACAAATGAGCGGACACTGCTTGTGTCTCCAATGCCAAAATCAAGTGTTTGTGGCAACAAGGTGCCGACGCTAACGATTGAAGACATGCCAAAAACTGTAATTATTACAACTTTACTTTCATCTTTCGTATTGGATTCATTTATCAGGATGCGAGTAACTACGACATTGAATTACATCTATGTTCGTCAACTGCCTATGGTGCCTTTCTCAAAAATCCCTCAAGACGTTATTGAAAAAGCTCTGCGCCTTTCCTGCACGACGCCGGAGCTTGCGGACTATTGGAACGAGGCATATCCTGAAAATCCCTGGACTTATGAATCTGCGGAGCGTGATCCTTGGAAGAGGGCGGAGCTTCGGGCGGAGATTGACGCAATTGTCGCGGAGGCCTATGGATTGAGCATCGAGGAATATGCCCGCGTCCTGACAGGCTTCCCACTTCTCGACCGTGATCAGCCAGCTCTTGAAGGTGACATGTTCCTCACGGAATCCGAGGAGGGACGCAAGAAGTCCGTAAAGACTTCAAATGGGTATTTCGAGTTGACACCGCGCTCGTTCATAACCCGTGATTTCGCCTTGATGAAATACATTCAGCGGAGAAAAGGGGTTATTCCGTCGAATCTCGAATCGTGGTTCAAGGACAAGGTTGGGCTTGACCCGAACGGCCCGCTTTCTCGCTTCCGGATTGGAACGATCAAGGACTTGGAGACAAGGATTAATGCCACACGCCGCCTTGGCGCAGTTCCATATTCGTCGTCTGATGCTGACGAAGAAGCCATGCCTGCCGAAGGCGAAGCAAGTCCCGACTAATCGCACAAGTACGGATTAAGTAAACAACATAGTTTACGTTTCCGTTAAGCAGGGGCAACACCCTATATGTTTGCTCCCACAAGTAGGTACGCCCTTAAGTGTGTACCATGGTACAGGCTAAAGCCTGTACCTACTTCGGAAACCATTTAGCCTCGCAGTACCCAGCCTAGGCTACTGAATACGTATCCCGTTGGAGTTCACAACTTTAGTGTGTCTTGGTATTCAATAGGTTATGCACGCTGAAGTCGAAGATCCCGGGGCCACAGGAACTCGGGACCGTGAACTACACTTCGTGCCCAAATTCATAAGTCTCTCGAGTTAAGATGAGTCTGGAAATCTGTCACTACCTGGATAAGTTCATCGAAAGCAGGTACAGTTCCGAAGAAAAAGACTCTGCGCATCGCGGCGTAATCATTTTTCCAATCAGCAAGATCGCTGTCGGAGGGAACCAGCCTGATTTTTCCAGGACTCATAGTGGAGTAATCCACCCAGCTGACATTGAAGTAGAATTGGCGGTGCTTGCGAACACGTTCAAATAGTTTGACATCCTCCATTGCCCGTTTTGCCACCCCGGCCTGGATCATACAGTAAAGATCATAGTAGTGGCGGGCCATACGTGGTTTTCGCTTCTTCCCATCCGGACGGAAAGTCTCCTCGTGAAGAAGCATGGCCTTCTCCCAAAATGTCCGTTCCGCCTCCAATACGCGCACATTGATGTCCGACTTGAATGATGAATCCCGTGGCAGGATTTGTGCAAGATAGGGCTGTATGGAGTAAAGGCCTGCAGGCCAGTTGTCGCCACGGGGCCCCATCTCAATTTTGACATAAGGCAGCATCGCGCCAAGGCTGTCTTTGGGGAAGACGCTCGGATAATGGAACTCAATGGTGTCACTGTCATTATCTTCATCAACGAAACGCAAGCAGTCAGTGTTGCAGTCTGGGATGACTTTTTCGGCAAGAGCTTTTAAATTAGGCAGGAGATCCGCCAGCACCTTTTCACGGCAGAACTTTTTAAGACGTTTGAGACGTTTTTTCTCCTGGGACTGGGTGTGTGACAGTTCGGGATCGGCATCACCGTCGAAGCCGAGATAACTTCGCCCGACAACAAGGTCAATGTCCTCCGAGAATCGCTCGATGAGTTTCCAGACTTTTGAGAGCGATGTTCCCCCCTTGAACGTAAGGTGGTCTTTCCATCCCGGCAGGGAGAACAGTTCTCTCAATGTCCAGCAGACCCAGAAATCTTTTTCAATCGCGACTGCCGGCAGATTGAGACTGGCCGATGCCTGCTCGTAATACAGAAGCTGTTCACTGGCCGACTGTTTTATGAAATCATTCATTTTCTGTCTCCCTTGGTCGCCAGTTTCCGGAATATGTCGGCGATCCAGGCCGGTGCATAATGCGCATCCTTGAGTAGTTGTTTTCTGGCGGCGGCATCAAGCTTGCGGTCGAGCTTTACAATGATGTCATCATCAACATGGGACTGGCCCAGATGCCGCAGCGCCTGGATCAACAGTCCGCTGATTTTGTCGGCGGTGGCCATATTCCTGGGAGTGGTTCCCTTGAGGACAATCTGCTGATTTCCGACCTGGACGGTCCGGGAACGTCCATCGGTAAGGAAAAGCACCCGCATCGGCACCTGATCTGAAAGCCCTAGCCTGTTGGCCGCATAAGCACCAGACGGCTGGATACGGACGGCATCGCGCCCTTTCAAAGCAAGAGCTATAGCATCTACAGAGGGGGACAAAACTCCCAGCTTGGGATGCTGGCGGGGATAGTCGTAGAGTCCCCTGGCCAGTTGACGGATGATTCCAGTATCCTTAGTGCGTTGTAAGACAGTTCCTACGGTAGAACGGCCTCCGAGATCATCGAAGTTACTGGGAGTGAATACCCAACCCCTACCATGACCATAAATTCTGTCAAGTATTTGTTTATCAATGTTATGTGACTTATTTTTCATAATAGTATGAGACAAAAAGATATATATATTTGTCTCAAAATAACACCTTTAACTATTATTTCAACATCTCAAACATTTTATTTTAGTTTAGTATGGATTAAGGAAACGACATAGTTTGCTGAATACGTACATCGGTACTAGGAGGAAGGGGCAACTCCATCCGGATATTGTCATGACGAAACTTTGGGACACCCATGGTCACACGGGAGCAGTCCTTCTTTATCTCAGAGCCTTGAACTTTTCATTTTTGTGGACAATCTTAGGATATTAGAATCAACATCAAATTAGGGACGGTCATATGCATATCATAAGAAATCAAGTTTTAGCTATTGCTTTGTACGGCTGCATTGCTCTGCTTTCCGGATGCAGATCTTTTTATTATGACGATGCGATAGCCTTGGCCCAAAAGGAGCTTGACGATTCCCCCTCCCGCCCGGAAACCGCAAATGATACGGAGATGTACTTGTCATTGTTGTCCAGCGCCAAGTCTGGCGATGTCAATGCAACTGACAGCAGAGGTAGAACAGCATTGATGTGGGCAGTATCCATGGAACACGCAGATACAGTAAAGTTACTTTTGGAAAAGGGAGCGGATATAAATGCAAGGGACAACAACGGCTCTACGCCATTGCTGATGGCTCTGAAAAAAGACAAGACTGAGATGGCGAGATTGCTTCTGGAGAAATGCGCAGATGTCAATGCCAGGGACGAATATGGCAATACCCTGCTGATGTCGGCCATAGTTTATAATGCGCATCCGGATTTTGTGAAGCTATTGCTGGAAAAAGGCGCGGATGTCAATCTCAAAGATAAATACGGCAACAATGCACTTATGCAGGCGGCGGGAATTGGGAGAACCGAAGTTGTAAAGCTGCTGTTGGAAAAAGGTTGTGATGCCAATATAAGGAATAAGGATGGCG
The DNA here is from genome assembly GCA_903872565.1 of uncultured Lentisphaerota bacterium. GTDB lineage: Bacteria > Verrucomicrobiota > Lentisphaeria > Victivallales > GWF2-50-93 > CAIQLG01. Next base: position 10,455 of record CAIQLG010000437.1, read on the forward strand.
ACACCCTGCTGATAAAGGCGGTAAAGGAAAGAAAAGATGCGACAGTGGAACTATTGATAGAGAAAGGAGCTGATGTAAATGCTAAAGACAATATGGGCGATACGGCTTTGATGGTGAGGGTCAAGCAGGGACGCGGCATACAGGATTTGCTTATAGACCATGCTGATGTGAACATAAAAAACCGTCAAGGAAAAACTGCACTGATGTGGGCGGCGGAAAACGGACATACGAAGTCGGTGGAACTGCTGTTGGAAAAAGGCGCGGATGTAAATGCGAAAAACAATAAAAAGCAGACGGCGCTGATGTTTGCAGCATTCAATGCGCATCCCGCAATAGTCAAGTCTCTGATGAAAAAGGGCGCGGAGATAGATCTGGCGGACAAGGACGGGGAGACGGCTTTGATGAACGCCGCCGGGAGAGGACGTGCCAAAATAATAAAGCTACTGCTTGAAAACGGGGCGGAGATCAATGGAAGGAATAAGAATGGAAGAACGGCATTGTTCAAGGCGGCAGTGAATGGACGCGTAGAAACAGCGAAATTGCTTATTGAGAAAGGAGCGGATGTCAACACAAAGGATAACAATGGAGGAAGTGTGTTCTTGTGGGCGGCAGGCAATGGGGGTGTCGATATGCTGGAATTGCTGATTAAGAATGGTGCGGATATCAATACAAAAAGTAATGACGGGCAAACGGCGCTGATGATGGCGGCTGGCATGGGAAAAATGGAAGTGCTTAATTATCTGTTTGAAGCAGGCTTGGATATCAATGCAAAAGATAAAAATGGCAATACAGCTCTGATGATGACGATGGCTGAGGTGGGCGACGAACACCTGAAATTCTTCCTAAGAAAAGGCGCCAATGTGAACGCGCAGGACGCTGAAGGCAAGACTGTCCTGATGGATGCAGTATGTGGTTACGACATTAACAAGGTAAGGCTGCTTCTTGATGCAGGCGCGGACATCAATCTGAAAGACAATACTGGCGATACCGCATTTATCATAGCACTGGAATGGGATGGCCGCGAGGAGATAGCGGAATTGCTGCTGGAGAAAGGAGCTGATGTCAATGCCAAGAATCGCAGTGGAGAGTCTGCATTGATGGTGACTTTGGAAAAAGGCGACACGGAAATAGCGGAGTCGCTGATAGCAAAAGGGGCGGATCTCAATGCAAAGGACAGATGGGGCAAAACTGTGTTGTTAATGGCGCTTGAAAAAGGTTACACCGACATGGCTAAACTGCTGATAGAAAAAGGGGCTGACGTAAATGCAAGAAAAATAGATGATGGTTCTACGGCATTATTATTGGCATTGGAAAAAGGTAATACTGAAGTCGCGAAACTGCTGATAGAGAAAGGCGCGGAAGTCAACATAATGAACAGGGATGCTGAAAGCCCCCTAATTCTGGCGGTTGGTAAGGAATACTCCGACATAATAAATTCCCTGCTGGAAAAAGGCGCAAATGTAAATCTCAAGGGCGAATACGGCAGTACTGCATTGATAACGGCGGCATTTGGAAAGAATCGCACCGAGATAGTAAAGCTGCTGCTGGAAAAAGGCGCGTCTCTAAATGTTAAAAACAAAGGCGGCTGGACGCCAATGCCTGCGGCCGCCTCTTGCGGAGCCACTGAGACAGTGAGGTTATTGCTGGAAAAAGGCGTGGATGTCGAATCGAAAGATGGAAAAAACAGGACTGCATTAATGGAGGCGGCAGACTCCGGACAAACCGAAACAGTAAAGTTGTTGATTGAAAGGGGTGCAAATCCTAATGCAAAGGATGACTGGGGATATACGGCATTTATTTTGGCGGCGACAGAGGATGACAACACTCCTGACACTTCCAAATTACTACTTGAACATGGCGCAGATGTCAACGAAAAAGACAATAGCGGCATGACTGCATTGATGTATGCGGCAAGGGGAAATATTAAGATAATGAAATTTCTGCTGGAAAATGGAGCGGATATTGCCGCAAGAGATGTCAAGGGAAGGACAGCCCTGGCCGAGACGGCAGAAAATGGAGGTCCAAAGGCCGCTAGCTTTCTGATAGAAAATGGAGCGGATATGAATGCAATCGATAATGAGGGAAATACTCCATTGCTCACTGCGATAGAGCATGGGCGTGAGGAAACTGTGAAATTCCTAATAGAAGCAGGCGCGGATGTCAATGCAAAAAACAATAAGGGTGAAACTGCCTTGAGCCTCACGCATAACTGGAAAGAAGTCCAGAAACTGCTAAAAGCTCACGGGGCAAAGGAATAAGGCAGATACCTCTACAGACAGCTTTTTACACTGCGAAAGTACAAACATGTCCCCGTCTTTTACAAACCGCTCGAACCTCTCCCCGTTGAAGGAGTTATTTTGGAGTACGACGGCGAGACAATCTCAGGTGATATTTGAAGTCTGATTTCCGGGATCAGCAATGAGACATGGTGCTCCTGTCCTGCGCGAGCCTGTCGAGAGTTTCCTTGAGGAACTTGGCGGGATCGTGTCCTTGCGGTCGGATATTAAAATTATATTTGGGCTTCTTTGGATTTTTTCTATGTACGGGAAATGCGTTGATATTTGTAGCCTAATCTCTTGAATATTGGCGAGTCAAGTATTAGGTTTTTCGAATAATAACAAGGGAAACCCCTATGAAATATCCAAGAAACTCATCATTCTTCGGAGTATTTTCCGAATGAATCAAGACATAATTAAAACCGTAACTGAATTTGGGCTGGCGCTGGTAGAGAGCCAGCATAAATATTTTATAGAGAAGTCGCTTGATAACATGGAACATATTCCGGTAATCAAAGGGATTGCCGATGCGGCCTATCAGTATTTGGTGGTGAATGGCATCAGTTCTGCCGACAGTTCCAAGGTAAAAGAAGAATTGATTCACCACGGGAAAGATCTTTTCCTTCAACTGTGGCTGCAAGGCATAGTTGAAGAAGGAGATATCCCAACCAAGAAAGACCGGATCGAAGCCGAAAAGACTTTTGAGAGAATATTGAAAACAGGAAAAGATGAATATAGATAAGCAACATCGAACCGGCTCCAGCGGACAGTGTTCTGCTCGGCGAAAAGAAAGGAACCAGGATCTATAAATACAGTTCGGACCGATACGATCCGCAGGAGACGTGGTTCCCCGGGTTTGAAGTCTTTGACGGAACGGTTGAGGGCACGATGCAGGCGGGGATGAAGGCTTATCCCTTGTAGAACAATTGGGATTCCGCAGATATTTTAATGCTCTAGCATCTATGAGGATTTTTCACAAAAATGACGAGCCGCGAATAACAAGTTCTGCCAGAGAAAATGGATTATGAATCGGACGGAAATACAGAAAAAACTTAGCGTAGTGACATCTAAGCTCCTGCGGGAAAAGGGTTTCATAAGCCCCGTAGACGTTTTCATTCAAATTGGTTGCTTGGATTCAAGTGATTATGAGGCATGGCGGCTTGGGCGCGTACCATATCTCGAGGCAGTCATCAAGGGAAGTCTAAGCCGGATTAACTTTATCATGGCCACACTTCGCCGGAACAGTTTGCGTGGCGGACTGAAACCGAGTTGGACGGCCTATCGGTCATGGGGCAAGAGCGGTCGGAAGGAACTCCGTTTTTCGAAGTCGGGAATGCCACATATCGAAGAGGCGTACGCCACTCACTTCGTGAAGAAACAGACAAATTCCGCATTAACAGAAAAGGCGTTGATATGGAATTTAAACCCGCAGGCGAGATAATTGGCATTGCGCACCAGGTTCGAACGGTGGGCCTCAAGGACGGCCCGCAGTTGCCCGATGGCTATTACACATTTGTAGATTTCTATTGTACAAAAGCCTCATGTGATTGCCGTAGGACACTGATACAAGTCTTGCTGAACGGCACCCACGTGTCCACGATTGGTTTTGGATGGGAGTCGCCGGAATTCTATAAAAAGTGGATGGGTGCCAAATCGGATGATGATTATATGCCGCAGATGCACGGAGCCACCGTTGACTTTACAAGTCCCGACAAAGTTTCACCACAGGGCATGCTTGCTTTTTTCAATGCGCTACTTGATGAAAAATGGATTGCTGTTTTTAAATACAATTATGATGCAGTGAAGGCACAACTCGCAAATAACAGAAAAACAAAGAAATAACAATGGGCATGTTCAACACCATAGTTTCCGACATCACCTGTCCAAAGACCGGCCAGGTTGGCAGGGACACGGAGATCCAGATCAAATGGCAGGCGCAGGGGGCCCGGATCCTCGATGTCTACCATATGGATGACTTCATGCCAGACATCCTGCCGGAGTATGACAACACGTGGGTGAGGACAGATTACATCTGCAATGTCTGCTCGCCCAAGACAACCGGCCGCGATGGAACACCATACATCCGGACAGCTGATCAGATCTGGCATATGGCCTTCGTAGAGATCAGAAACGGCAAAGTCTGCCGCATCCTGTCGGAACCCGAGTTCCAGGCGCTGGGCATCAGTGAATTCTACGATGATGTCTGGCCGCCCCCAGAGGAGACTGCGGGAACATCTCCGGGATAATGCGGTCGAAAATACGCTCCGGACGCTCTCATCCGACCCCGTGTGCGCATAATACATATTTTCTATTTCCAGCAATGTCCCCGGCCAAAGCCATCAGATAAAATATTCCCCCGCATACCCGCGTAACTGTAAAATGACCGTCCGGAGCGTCCGGAGAACTGGAAAACTCACGGCTCGATCACATCCTATGGAAGTGAACCCGGGTTCACTGGTCAGCTTCAATCGTCATGACTTCCTGAGAATTCACCAG
>CAIQLG010000438.1 GCA_903872565.1 uncultured Lentisphaerota bacterium
AGGCGATGCTTGTCCACTTGAATGACGCGGAGTTCATCTACCCTGGCACGGAGTTGCGAATGGTCTACAAGATGCTCGCACCGGCATCGTCCGGTGACTGAAAACCATACAACCTCTTTTTCCACGAATCAAGAAGTCTGTATTTGTACACTTCAGACATGAATAGCCGCCAGACTTTTTTCAAGTTCGGCTACCTTGCCCAGCTTCTCCTCGTGTTCTGAGAGCTGTTTTCTGGTGTCTTCCACGAGTTGTTGTGGTGCCTTCGATATGAATGTCTCGTTTGCGAGTTTTGCACGGCATCCGTTGATCCATTTTTCGATATCTGACCTTTGTTTTGCGAGTTTAGCAAGCTCGGACTTGACATCTATGACACCTTCGAGCGGCAGATAGATTACTCCCAATTCTGTGAGGATGGAAGGAGAGGAATCTCCGGGTGCAGAATCTGTGATCTCCACATCTTCCGCGTTGAGCAGGCTTTTGACGGTCTGTTTCTCGGATACGAGAAATTTCGCGAATTTAGGATCGCCCGTCTTTATTATGTATGATATCTTTTTCCCGGGAGGAATGCTGTAGTTTGCGCGGAGGTTCCTTCCTGCCTTCACTAGTCCGAATTTAGCCTCCACAAAATCCATTATTCCAGTTTCAGGACTCAGTATCGAAGGGATTTTCCCGTATGGGGACTCGGGATAGTTTTCAGTCATAATTGTCTGCCCTTCAGCAAGATAGCCGAGCTGGTGCACTAGTTCCTCCGTTATGAACGGCATGAAAGGATGAAGCAGGCGTAGTATCTTGAACAACACGAAATCCAGCACGGAAAGTGCGTTCTCCCTGGCCTTACCACCGGCATTCAATCTGACTTTGGCCGATTCGATATACCAGTCGCAGAAGACTCCCCATACAAATTCGTATATGTCATGCACCGCGAAATGAAAGATAAATCCTCCGAGAGACTTGTTCGCCGAATTTATTGTGTTGTTCAGCCAGGAGATTATCCATAAATCGTCGGGTGCGAGATCCTTGAGTTCCATACCCTCGAGATTTCTGAAGTTCGCGGAAGGTGGACCATGCATTTTTCTGAAGCGACAGACATTCCAGAGCTTGTTGGCGAAGTTTCTGCCAAGTTCGCATTTGTCGTTGCTGTACCTGATGTCCATGCCGACCGGCGCAATATAAATTATCGAGAAGCGGAGCGCATCCGCGCCGTATGTCTTTATAACATCGAGAGGATCCGGGGAGTTGCCGAGCGACTTGCTGAGCTTCCTTCCAGTGTCGTCACGTATTATACTGGTAAAATAGACGTTGGAGAAAGGAATTTCCCCTTTGAACTCGATCCCCGCCATTATCATTCTCGCCACCCAGAAGAAAATTATGTCTGGCCCTGTCACAAGATCGTTTGTAGGATAGAAATGTTCCTGCTCGGGTGTTTTTCCAGGCCATCCCATGATCGAGAACGGCCATAGCCATGAGCTGAACCAGGTGTCAAGCACATCCACGTCCTGTGTCCATTGATCGCCTTGTGGCGCCTCCATGCCCACAAATATTTCGCCAGTTTTCCGGTCGTACCAGGCGGGAATCCTGTGTCCCCACCATATCTGGCGGCTTATGCACCAGTCCTTTATGTTCTCCATCCAGTGGAAGTATGTCTTTGTCCAGTGATCCGGGTAAAATTTTATTTTCCCGCTCCTGACAGCCTCGATCGCGGGTTTCGCGAGCTCGTCCATCCTGACGAACCACTGTTCGCTGACTCTCGGCTCGATCGGAACATCGCCGCGCTCGGAGTAGCCCACGCTGTGCATGTGGTCCTCTATCTTTTCCATAAGTTTCGCATCGCCGAGCAAGCGGACGACTTTTTCGCGGCATTCGAAGCGGTCGAGGCCAACGTATTCTTCGCCGGCGGCCTCATTCATTGTTCCATCGGCGTTCATCACATTGAGAATTTCGAGACCGTGGCGCTGACCTACCTCGAAGTCGTTCGGATCATGCGCCGGAGTTATTTTGACGCAACCTGTTCCAAACTCGGGATTTGCGTGTTCGTCAGTAATCACTGGAATCTTTCTGCCGGTCAGAGGCAGATCCACTGTTTTCCCTATGATACCCTTATATCTCGGGTCCGTGGGATGGACTGCGACAGCAGTGTCGCCAAGCATAGTTTCAGGCCTTGTCGTGGCGACAACAAGATGCCCGGAACCGTCGCTGAACGGATATCTTATGTGATAGAAATAGCCATGCACCTCCTTGTAGATGACTTCCTCGTCGGAAAGTGCCGTCTTTGACACGGGACACCAGTTAATCATTCTTCTTCCGCGGTAGATGTATCCTTTTTCATACAGGCGGACAAAAACCTCCCTTACCGCCCGGCTTAGGCCTTCGTCCATCGTGAAGCGTTCCCTGTCCCAGTCGCAGGATGCGCCGAGCTTCCTGAGCTGCCGGCAGATCGTTCCACCGTATTCCTCCTTCCACTGCCAGACCCTTTTGACAAACTCCTCACGTTCGAAGCTGTCTCTGCTTTTTCCCTCGGTTTCGCGCAGATGCCTGTCCACCTTCGTCTCCGTCGCGATTCCGGCATGGTCGGTTCCGGGGAACCAGCAGGTGTCGAATCCGCGCATCTTCCTCCATCTGATCAGAATGTCCTGGAGGGTGTTGTTCAGGACGTGTCCCATAGTGAGAATACCAGTGACATTAGGAGGCGGAATGACAATGGAATAGGGTTTTTTAGACTTATCCACGGTGGAGTGGAAGAACTTGTTCTGATCCCAGAAAGGATACCATTTGTTCTCCACTTGTTCGGGCTCGTAGGCCTTCGGCATTGTATTTTCACTTGTTTCAGACACTTTGATCTCCAGTGCAAATATTAACTTGACGTTGCTGTTCCGTAAATATGTTCATTCAACCGGGAATTTCAATTTTTATACTGAATATTTATCTTGCTTTTGAAGAATTGACATGTTAGGTTAGTCTTGGTTGACAAAGATAGGTGATATTGGTGAAATCAATCTTCAAAATATTCATATATGCAACAGTGTTGGCCTTTTCAATGCTGGCCTTCGCCGAGGAAAATACTCCGGAAACAAGTCCGGAAGCGCGCGAAATCGTGAAAAAAGTCTCGGACTACATCCTCCATCTGGGCAAATTCAGCCTTGAATTTAACACTGAAATGAAAATCAGTTCGGAGGGAATGAAACACGAATTAAAGTCGGTGTCGTCCTTCGCTTTCAACCGCCCCTCCAAGTTTGCATACCTTCTCAAGAGCGGCCTGGTCGGGTTGAACATCGTGTCCAACGGCGAGAAAATGTACATATATTCGCCTTCAACAAAAAAATGCAAGGAAATGCCGTTCCCAAAAAATATCAATGACATTGCAGACATCACGGAGTTTACAGTAAATACCGAGGGTTTCGGTCTTGCCAACATTCTGATCTCCCCCGATCCCGAGAAGGAGATTTTGAGAGATGTCAGCTCTGTGAAATATGGAGGCAAGCAGGATTTTGGAGGGGTTGAATGCCACATCCTAAAGTTCCGCCAAATCGATTTCGAATGGGAAATGTGGGTGCGCACGGGCGACAAGCCACTGATCGAGAAAATAGTTCCTGACTTCAAGAAAATACTCGGTTCCAACAAGGAGTACGAAGATGGCATGACAGACAGCGGAATCATGGACAATATCCAATGTGATATCAGCATAGTTCTTAAGAACTGGAACACGGAGCCGGTGTTCACCGAAGATACATTCGTTTTCATGCTACCTAAAGATGCAAAAATTTCGGGGGAAACAGATTCCGGCAAACCTAAAAAATGGTGGCCTGGCAAAAAGGAGGAGATGGTTTTGATAGGAAAGCTCGTTCCTCGGCTTGACCTCGAATCCACCACTGGAAAATTCAAAATTGAAAATTTCAAGGACAAAGATGTCGTTGTTCTTTTTTTCTGGAACAGCTTCTACCCGTCGTGCCGGGAAGTTATTCCCGAAATAGTGGGTCTGACCGAGGAGTTCAAGAACAAAGATGTTGTCTTCTGCATGATCAACCAGGGCGAATCAGTAGGCAAAGTCAGAAAATTTCTGGAGAACGAGAAGATCGCCTGCCTTACGGCATTCGACCCGGATTCAAAGACTGCCGATTCCTTCCTCACAGAGTCATTTCCGCAGATCGTGGTAATTGACCGCAAAGGAACAGTCCAGTCGGTCAATTCCGGAAAAATAGCCGGATTCAAAGACTTCGTCAAAAAAAAGATTGAGCCCCTTCTCGAAGAAAAATTGTTTTCACCATCTGCGGAAACAGGTAAAGACGCTCCTGAAAAATAAGTGTTGAAATCAGAAATCCCCGTCCATGGATTGTCCCTGCTAAAATTTTTCCCCGCATTCGGGACAGAATTTCACCCCGGGGCTGACTTCCGCCTTGCATCCGGGGCATTTATTCGTCACTGCGAGTTTCGCACCGCATTCCGGGCAAAACTTTGCTCCTTTGGTTTCGGTGTTGCATTCAGGACATAAAAGCTGGCGGTCCCGGTTCACATCCAACTTGGCACCGCGCTTTTTGCCTTCTTCGAGCGCTTTTTCCGATGCTGCCTGGAGTTCTCCCATAGCCTTGGAGGATTCTATCTCAACTTCTGCCAATGGGGCGCAGCTGCGGCAAAGACCTTTATCGGTGTTCCAGCATCTGTCACATACATAGTTCGAGCATTTTGCGCATCTGTGAAAATGGATCTTTGCCTGTTCTATGGCTTTTCTAAAGGCCTCGTCGTGGGCTTCTCCGTATCCGGATTCCGCCAGGCCGCCCACGGTACTGCTAACATCTCCGAGAGAACCCCCGACCATTCCGGCTATCTTGCCGAGCCAGCCCGAAACCTGCCCACGTTTGTAGGAAACGAAAGGTGATCTCCAGGTGTCATTGCAATGTTCGCAGAAAAACTCGAATTGAAAGCCCGCATTTACACCTGATTCCTTTGAAGTGTCCTTGTAGTTATCTGAAAATTTTATTTCACTCATATGTCCCCGCCATATATTAAAAAGTTACTAGTTTAAAAGGTAATCCGAAAAGAATAAAAATCAAATAATTCAGATTCAGCTTTCTGGCCGTATATTTAAACTCAGTTTATTGAATTTCGGACAATATAAACTACTTTTCAAAACACCAATCAACTATAATAAGAGATAAATCATGTGAAAACTGTCCATCTAATCTGCAATGCCCATCTTGACCCTGTCTGGCTGTGGGAATGGGAGGAAGGCGCTGCCGAAGCCATAAGCACGTTTAGGACTGCCGCCGATTTTTGCGAGAAATTCGATGGGTTCATATTCAACCACAATGAGGTCATACTCTACCGCTGGGTGGAAGAATATGATCCGCCACTCTTCAGACGGATTAAAAAACTTGTGAAAGAAAAAAAATGGCATATAATGGGCGGCTGGTTTCTCCAGCCCGACTGCAATATGCCCAGCGGTGAATCTTTCGTCCGTCAGATGCTCCTGGGGAGAAATTATTTCCAGGAAAAATTCGGAGTTAAACCCACCACTGCAATAAATTTCGACTCGTTTGGACACACACGCGGCCTGGTCCAGATCATGGTCAAAAGCGGTTATGACTCATATGTTTTCTGCCGCCCGGGTGACAATTTCTGCAAACTGCCGAAAAACACTTTCACATGGGAGGGGTACGACGGATCCAAGATCAATGCCATCCAACCAAAAGGGGGTTATCTTTCTCTCAGGGGAACGGCCCGGAAAAAGGTCGAAGAATATATTCAAAACAATCCGGAAACCGAATGCGGAATAGTTCTGTGGGGAATAGGAAACCACGGAGGCGGACCTTCCAAGATTGACCTTGAAGATCTGGCCGCATTGATGAAGGAACGAGAAGATGTCAAAATAATACATTCTACCCCGGAGGCATATTTCCGCGAAATTCGCAAATCGAAGGCAAAGCTCCCCGCCCACAGCAAAGATATGAATCCCTTTGCACCAGGATGCTATACATCGCAGGTCAGGCTGAAACAAAGGCACCGCAAACTCGAAAACGAGCTATTCATGGTCGAAAAAATGGTTTCCTCCTGCTTTTTCCTTGGACTTCTGCCATATCCGCAGGATGATTTAAACGAGGCAATGAAAGATCTTGCAAATTCAGAATTCCATGACATCCTGCCGGGTTCATCCATCGAAGCGGTCGAAGAATCTTCACTGAGGCTTATGGATCATGGACTTGAAATACTCTCCAGAATCAAGGCTAAGGCATTTTTTGCGCTCGCCCGGGGAGAGAAAAAAAGCGGGAATGGTGAAAACCCGGTTCTCGTCCTCAACCCCCATCCATATCCTGTGAAGGTGGCTGTAGAATGCGAATTCCAACTTGCGGATCAGAACCATATGGAAACATTCACCGACTTCAAAGTATATGAAAATGGAAAACTTATCCCTTCCCAAATTGAAAAGGAATCCAGCAATCTGACACTCGACTGGAGAAAAAAGATTGTTTTCAATGCCAAACTCAAACCATCGCAGATTAACAGATTCAACTGCGTTCCCATAGTGAAAAAATCAAAGCCGGAGAAAATTCTCAGGGAGGACAAAGGAAAAATAACCTTTAAAAATGACGAACTTGAAGTCGTCATAAACACTAAAACCGGCCTTATTGACAAATACAGCATTAAGGGCAGGGATTATTTGGCGGGTTCGGCCTTCGAGCTTCTCGCAATAGAAGATAACAACGATGCCTGGGGAATGAAGGTTTCAAAATTCGACAAGATCAAAGGCAGATTCAGACTTATGAACAGGAAAGAGGCCGCTCTCGCGTCCGGCATAGACGCAAAAGGAATACCGGTGGTCAGAGTGATCGAGGACGGCGATGTCCGGTCAGTGGTCGAAACTGTTTTAAAATATGGAAATTCAGTCATATATCAACGCTACTTTCTCCCAAAAAACGGAACTGAAATAGGTGTCGAAACAAGAGTTCATTGGAACGAGAAGCACACTATGCTCAAACTTTCCGTGCCTTTCGCCAACAAGGATGCATCGGTATTTGGGCAAGTCGCCTTTGGAAGGGAAGAATTAAAAACCGACGGAACTGAAATGGTTTCGCAGAAATGGATTGCTGTCACTTCGAAAAAAAGTGGGACTGCAATCAGTTTCATAAACAATGGAGTCTACGGGTCAAGCTTTTCAAACAGCAGACTCAACCTCACACTTCTACGTTCTCCCGCGTTCACCGGCCATCCCATTGGGGAAAGGCAAATTATTGAACAGGACAGATACACCCCGAGAATGGATCAGGGCGAAAGAATTTTCAAATTCTGGATGAATGGAGGGAAAACAAAGGAGATTATGGAATCAATTGACCGCGAAGCTCTTTCAAAAAATGAAAAGCCTTATGCCCTATCGTTCTTTCCGGACGGTAACGGCAGGAAGACTGGTCAGTTTTTCACCTTGAGCGACAGTTCTATACTGGCAACTGCCGTAAAGAAATCCGAAAAAGACAACTCTCTTATTCTTCGCCTATTCGAGCCGACCGGAAAAAAAGCCCGGACGTCTGTTTCAATACCATCCGCCGGAATGAGGAGGAAAGTGACATTTGCTCCCTTCGAGATCAAAACTTTCAGCATTGATTTCAAAAAGAAAAAATGGACTGAAACCGACCTTATGGAAAAGTGAGTATTAACAATCATAATTTTGGAAAAAGGAGGCATGTCCTGTGAAAAAAACATTTGTTATTATTCTTGCTGCAATCGTGCTTGATGCTGGCATCCTCAAGGCGGAGGAACCCGCGGGAAAAAATGATGCAACGGCAACAGATCTCCAAGTGCAGACGGTGGATTTCGAAATACCAGGAGATGGCGGTACAAATAAAATCCATATAAAAATTGAGATGGGAGACACACAAAAATTTGCCGGCAAAGGTTTTTGGATTCCACTTATCGCAGGATACAGGCACGGCGACTTCTGCAGAGAATGGTTCATCTTCCCTTTGTTGAGTTCAGGAAGTTCCAACGAAAAGTCAGGCGCATCGGATTTCTTTTCGCCTCTCTATGCCTCCGCAAAAAAGGGTTTTTCACTTATAATTGACAACTCGAACAAGGATGAAGTGGCATATGATCTTCTCTTCGATGAAAAACTGGAAAACGACAACGCAAGCATTGAACTGCGTTCATGCCCGGCACTCATGACTTTCTGGTGTCTCGTCGAAGGTGAAAAGGAACATCTCAGCATCTTCTCGGCATTGCCATTGCTGACAATGACCGCCGGGACTTCGGAATCCTACATGTTTGCCTCTGCCCCTCTGCTTACATTGTATCAATCCGGAAAAGACACGGAAAAATGCAGCACCCTTTTTGGCCTGCTCTTCGATTATGAGAAAGGGCTAAAAACTCAAGAGACCTCGGTCATGAAAGGAATTCTTTACTCGTCAGATATGGACGGTGTAATGGACAAGAGAAAGATAGGTCCTTTCGGCCTATTATATTCTTCAACCATAAAGGAAGACCAGAAAAAATATTCCTCGATGTGGGATTTTCTTTTCTATTATTCCTCCGGAGTGGAAAAGAATGAGTTTGGCCTTGGCCCATTCGGGCTTTTATATTCACATTCCGGAAGCGCCGAGGAGCAGGAAAGAACATCCATATTGTATTCTATCCTCTATGAAAGCAATAAAAGCGCTGATGGAAAGACACAGTCATGGTCGTTCACCCCATTATTCGGCGTAAAAAAGCAAAATGATGAATTGGGATTGAATATCCTGTCCATTAACTTGTTTTAGTTAATATGAGCTGATTTCAAAACGCTGATTTGCGGTTGAACCCCGTTGGAGTTCACAACTTTAGTGTGCTTTTTATAGCCTCAATAAGACACGCTAAAGCCGTGAACTCCAACATTGAAATCAGATCAAAGAGGCAATTTTGCGATTGCCTCAATATTTTTTGAGTTTCCAAAAAAATATTAGGTCGGATCAATGGTAAACACCCAGAACTCAGCACTGAAAAATGAAGAAAATGATGAAAAAAGATGTTTTTTCAGCCTATTTCCAAAAAACATTGTAACTATTCTTTTAATTTTCCTAAGTATGATAGTAGAGGCAGATAAATTAATGAACTTAAAGGAGTCATATCATGGAAAAAAAGATTTTATGTTCTAAATGCGGACAGGAACTCGATACTACTACCGTTCTCGATGGACTTTGCCCGAAATGTCTTATGGGCGCGGCAGGAGTTATGGGAGACGAAAACACGGTCAAAATGGGGAACGATGTCGACAACACCCCGGACTTCTCATTGGAGGAGATCAGAAAGCTTTTCCCAAATCTTGAGATTATAGAACTCCTTGGCCGTGGCGGAATGGGGTCGGTGTACAAGGCACGGCAGCCCTCCCTGGATCGTCTCGTGGCATTGAAGGTCATTCATCCGCGAATTGCGCAAAGCCCCGAATTTGTAGAACGTTTCAAGCGCGAGGCGAAGACACTTGCAAAACTCAACCACCCGAACATTGTTACCGTACATGATTTCGGGACTTCCGGAAACGTCTGCCATCTTATTATGGAATATATAGACGGAGTAAATCTTCGACAGGCAATAAGGCAGATGAGACTCAAGCCCAACGAGGTGCTCGAGATCGTCATGCGGATATGCGATGCGCTCCAGTTCGCCCATGAGGAAGGCGTAGTCCACCGCGACATCAAACCCGAAAACATCCTTCTCGACCTCAAAAACCGGGTGAAAATTGTCGATTTCGGCCTTGCAAAATTGGTCGACTATAAAAGCGAAGGTTTAACTCAGGGCTTCTCTCTGACAGAAGCCGGCAAGATCATGGGGACACCCGACTATATGGCGCCGGAGCAGAGAAATCAATTCAAGGATGTTGACCAGAGGGCTGACATCTATTCGCTTGGCGTGGTTTTCTACGAAATGCTCACCGGCCAGCTTCCTATAGGCAGATTTATGGCACCATCCAAAAAGGTGCAGATGGATGTCCGCATCGACGAAATCGTTCTGCGAACCCTTGAAAACGAACCAGAAATGCGCTATCAGCAGGCATCACAGGTGAGGAAAGATGTGCAGACAATCGTCACCAATATTGGGGAAAAACCTGCAGCACCGGCAGAAAAGAACATTTCATTCCTCACATATGTCTTTTGTGCAATAAGTTTTGCTATGCTTCTTTTTTATGGGCAACTGTTCATAATGGGTACGAAAGGATCAGCAGTAGCATATCTAACATCATTTATGTCAGGAATTGGTCCATTTATTCTCATTTTCATTTTATTAGTGTTTGGAATTGGTATTGGCTTTTTGAGGAAGGAGAAAACGATCCCCCCGCAAGAAAGAGCAGTTGCTCCCGGACCGGGTGAAATAAAAACCGCCCCATCAATGTATCAGGTGGCTTGGGGAGCTGTCATTCTGGTGGCTTCATTTCTGCCCTGGGGAAAAATATCATCCACAGTCGGAATTCTATTTATTGGCGGTTATGAACATACATATATTCTAAATGGATGGAATGGATTCATTAGTATATTTGGTCAAAACATCCCAAACTGGATTGTCGTGGTAATGGCTCTTGCAATAATGGCCATCACAATTCTCAGGCGATACACAAAATTGCAGATTTCACCAATATATGCCATTCTTCTTTCCCTCTATGGAACATTCCATTGTGGACTGATTTATTCTGTATTAATTCAGCAATCGACTAGCGACATTGGGTTAATCCTCTCTCTTGGATCATTCTTTGCTCTGCTTATAATGGCAATTCTTGAAGGTCTCCGCTGCCGTTGCCGCTCAGCAATTCTCTGGTCTTCAGCAATTATCATCATGCTTGTAATTATGTTTTGCTTTATTTTGATAAGCGTCCAGCCAGTAATAAAAAATGAAACACCAGCCTCCACCACTGTTCAGCACACTACTGTTCAACACCGGGCAGGAAATTCGAATCCTACTCCAATATTTGGTAAAAAGAATCAGCATGTTCCATCGGATGTTAAAGTGGAAAAACTCTTCGGCGAGGATGTTGCGAGGAAAAGAGCAGAAGAGGTTGCAAAGAGGGAAAGAGAACACGCTTTCACCTCCGCCAAGCCGACGGCGGACAAGAATGCCGTGAAAAATTTAACGGCAGAGCGGTTGGCGCTAGAACAGCAGAAAAAGGCGGAAGTGGAAAGACTCATCGCCGACGAGGTCGCGAGGAAGAAACATGAAGAGGCTGATAAGAGGAAAGAAGAACACGCTAAATTCAAAGATTCCAGGGCCGCAGGTGCTCGGGACGTGAACACCAACGAAAAAGACACGACTGAAGCTGAAGACATGAACGATGATGAACCCGTTAAAATCGCCGTTCCCCAGGGTGACGCTGTGAAGGCCGCGAGAGCTGCACTTCATGACACCTTCAAGGACGAGTTCGCCAGGAAAAGCGCCGAAGACAAGCTGGCGTTCTCGAAGGACCTGCTCGAGGTGGCCGCCACCGAGAAGGATGCCGTCCAGAAGTATGCTCTGTTTGTGGAAGCCATAGGATTGGCCACCGATGCCGGGAATCCGGACAAGGCTTTTGCCGCCGTCACGAAACTGTGCGCCACCTTCGATGCCGTCTCATCGAAGGAAAAGGGGATTGTCCTTGCGAATTTCGCAAAAAAGGCATCGAAGCCGGACGATTTCAAAACCCTGGTTGACTGGTATCTTACCGTAGTCAACGAGACGATGGAGGACTCCGATCCTGTTGCCGCATCTGACCTTCTGAAAGACTGCGAGTCTATCGCCATCAAGGCGGAGGACAAGGGATTGTCGAATATTCTTTCTGACGAGACGAAGGAGATTGCCGCATTGGCAGAGAAAATAAAAAAACTCAAGCTTTCGGCGGAAAAGCGCATTGCGCAGTCTACCGCAGAAGCCAAGGCGTCCGGGATTAAGTTGAGATCAAGACAGGGTGGCGAATATCTGATTGTTGACTTGTCGAGCCGTAAGCTTAGGCTTACATATTCTATCAATCCCCCGTCTGATTTGCTCACAACAGACACTTACAAGACCAACAAACTGGTGATGCGACGTGTTCCGGCTGGGGAGTTCATGATGGGCGATACCAATAATTCGCACAAGGTCGAACTGACCAAGGACTTCTATATCGGAGTCTTCGAGGTGACACAGGAACAGTGGGAGAAAGTAATGAAAGCGAATCCCTCTAATTTCAAAGATGTCGGAAAAGATGCTCCGGTCGAAATGGTGTCATGGGAGGACTGTCAGAATTTCATGAAGGAATTGAATGACAAGAAGTCTTCGGCTTCTGCATTTCGTCTGCCGACTGAAGCGGAATGGGAATATGCCTGCCGTGGCGGCAAGACCTCGAAGGGTTTTAAATTTAGCGGGTCTGACACCCTCGATGAGGTGGCCTGGTTCAAGAACAACAGCGGAGACAAGACACACCCGGTTGGCAAGAAGAAGCCCAATGAGCTTGGACTTTACGACATGAGCGGCAATGTGGGTGAATGGTGTTCCGACTGGCTTGGAGACTATCCAAGAGAACCTGTGAAGGATCCTGTTGGGGCAAGATCTGCTGGTACTAACCACACACTGCGCGGCGGCAGCTGGCACGTCGATGCCGAGTACTGTTCTTTAGCGTTGCGCAACTTCCGCGCACCAACGATCCAGTACTTCAGCATTGGCTTCCGGCTCGTATTGTCTGCACAATAGTGCTGTGGTTCACGATTTATCGTGGTTGGTGTTCACACTTCAGTGTGCTTTTTGAAGAATGGGAACAGCCTTCCTCCTTCGCCCCGAAGGGGACTACGGCGGACATGTAAGGCTGGACACCAACGAAAGTCAAATGTCAGACTGTTGATTTCACAGCTTGTGGTGTCCTAATACGGGACGCAATGTCTCGCCCTTCCAGACTTCCCGGCTGCAACCCTTTTTTGGCCACAACCCCTTTTCCCACATCTCCAGCGCCATTGAAGCTACAAGTCAGAAAATCTGATTTTGCGTCCTAATCGGAATCATTCTTCAATGCCAGGATATCATAATATTACAAAATAATGTCATTGTTTTTCGTTTTACATCCGTTTTACAATACAAAGAAGAGATTATTTTAATAGAAGTATCACCTTACTTTAATCGTAAAAAAAGTGAAGGGCTGAAAAGTCTTCACGGAAACAGGAAGGAGATAATCTCAAATGGCTAAAACGCAAGATGGCAGAAATGGATCGGCAGAGGACTGCGCAGCAACGGCTAACCCAAATTTCGCACCATAAAAAATGACCTTGTTGATTATCAACCACTTACACAAAACAGGCACAACATTTTTCAGGATTTTATGGTTTTATTCACCGGGAGGTTTCTATACTCCACGTTCAGTTTCTGATATA
>CAIQLG010000439.1 GCA_903872565.1 uncultured Lentisphaerota bacterium
AAACTTTTACAAAGTTCAAACAAGCGATTATGGAATGTCTTGAGAATCAAACAAAGGAGGTTCTCCATGATTTAGAAACATTGTTGACATGTAAATTCCAGAGTTTTAAAAATGTTAAAATCTTAAACTAATACAGTATACCTTTGCTTTTTGCTTCATACTTGAAAAATTCAGGATTGTCTTCAAACATTTTATTTGAAGGAGAACCTCTCAAGGATCAACAAACAGTTTTTCAAGGCGACATGCCCAATTCTCCCCAGGCAGATATCAGTATTGTCTTGGAATTGAACAAGTATGAGCGCTGGGAGTTGATTACTTGCTATGGACTTACTCGACTTTTTGCCATTTTGACTCTCAATGTCGCATCAGGGGCTAAATTCGGTCTTGATTATGATTTTACTTTTGAAGCGCAACGTGGCAGTTCAAATCAAGTATTGCTCCGACGAACTTATGTGAAATCTACGAGCACCTCCTTTTATCCTGTTCTTGGAGGATGGAGGGTCATGTCATTTGAGTCCAGTGGCAATTACAATTATGACCTGGCTGGACCAGGCATTCGCGAGGCATGCCAGGATTTTCTAACAGCGCTTGACAAGGTTCTGCCGCCAGCTTCCGATACGGCATACTGGAAGGGCGTTGAAAGAGCGAGGAATACGCGCATCGCCAAGGCAAAACAGGAAGGAGCGAATAAGCCGGACGACTCCAGGCCGGGAAAATAGGGGACTGTTCAGACAAGTCAACATCAGGAGCTGACACCTGTTTCCGCTCCCGGACTCATGCCTCTTTCATTGTCACAACGGTGCGGCCGGCAAAGTAGCCAGAGACGCGGGCATTATTTAAAACTTTTCTTAATAGATTGCCAACAATTAATCTTCAGCATATTGTAAATCATCCACACTGAATCTTCCTGATGAAACCATTCCATGAAAAATCTCATCCTCGCCACCACTAGCCATACTCCGACCAGCAAAAAGCTTTCCATTTCCATATTCTTGATTCGGCTAAAAATCCAAATAGGAAGAAACTGTTCATAGATTTATTTCTGTATGGGAATATCCATCGCGAGGCGGAAGCCGAGATAGTTTGCACGGTCGTTCGGCGAGTTACGGTAGCGGCATGCCGAGCGACAGTGGCTGGCGTCGCTGAACCAGCACCCGCCACGGTCCACACGAACCGAGACTGGATACATCCATGAGACCCAGGACATCCACGACGGGTAATCCCCATACCAGTCCCCGCACCACTCATATACATTCCCGCTCATGTCGTAAAGTCCAAGCTCGTTCGCCTTCTTCTGCCCCACAGGGTGCGTAGGGTGAGCCTTGTCCCCGCTGTTTCCACTATGCCACCCCACCTCGTCAAGATTATCACTTCCGCTGTAGGTTGATCCCTTGCTTCTGTTCCCGCCGCGGGCGGCATATTCCCATTCGGCTTCCGTCGGCAGTCTGAAACCTGTCCCGAGCTTTCCACAGAAAGCCTGGCAGTCGTTCCAGCTCACGGTTTCTACCGGCAGATTATCGCCTCGGAAAAAGCTAGGATTGTATACCTTCACTTTTTTCCACTGCGCCTGCGTGACCTCGTATTTGCCGATGTAATACCCTTTGATAAGCGTCACCTTATGCATAGTCTCATCGCCCCGCCTGTCCTTTTCTGAAGGCTGTGATCCCATCACAAACTCTCCGGGCGCGACATAGATCATCTCGATGCCTGTATCCTTGTGACGGATTTCCCGAGGATAACCGCCAGTGTCATCGGCAGGATCTTTCAAAATTTCGAAACCTGGAGGAATCTGAACTTCCGGCTTATTCTCGGTGGTGGAAGTTGTGCAGGAGGTTAATGCTGTCAGAAAGATCCCTGAAATGAAGATTCTGACCGTTGATGATAACAATTTCATAATGTTTCGCCTTTCGAATTTCTGCCGTTGGAAATTTTGTTTTTCAATGCTTCGAAGATAATCAGTCCGTCGTGGAAAATCAAGACAGGCAATCAGGAAAACATACAAGAACTCCCAGGATGCGTCCCAGCATATCTCTCGGATTCCCGCCTATGCCGGTGTTATCCCACCGGCTGTCACGCCATTTCGACATGGCGCAATTGTGGCCGCAGACGGGACAGCGCCACAAAGGTGTTTCACTTTTTCTTTCTGTCAAGATCAAGCCATCTGCGGTGTGCCCATATCCACTGCTCGGGGTATTTCCGTATCATTCTTTCTATTGCGCTGGTGTATAGCTGAGTGATATTTTTAATATCATTCTCCCTGTCGTCAGTG
>CAIQLG010000440.1 GCA_903872565.1 uncultured Lentisphaerota bacterium
TCCGTTCCCTCGCCTGCACATTTTCGTATGTTATGTCGTGGACATCTCCGGGATGGCCGATGCTCTTGAAATGTAGCTTGCAGGCTTTTGTGATGTCAATCTTGCGCAGGTCAGTCTTCAGTATTTTTGCAAGGGCCACCGCGTTGCCGAAAGTTCTTGAGCCTGTCGCGAATCCAGGCATTGTGACTGCCGTTATGCCGGAACTATTCCTTTCCAGAAGCTTGAATGTCTCGTTTACCACAAGAAGTGCCAGAGTTGAGTCCAGACCTCCCGAAATTCCTATGACCGCTCTGGTGGCGCCAGTCTTCTCGAAGCGTCTTGCAAGACCGGCCGTCTGTATACTGAAGATTTCGCGGCATCTCTCCGTTCTCATTGCCGGATCCGATGGGACAAAAGGATGCGGATCGGCAGTCCTCGAAATTTTCCTTAGATCTGCGACGGTGTCAATCCTGATCGTTTCATATCCTTCGGGTGCTGGACAGTCCCCAAATGAGCTTTCGGCGGTTCTCAGCGCGGCGAGCTTCTGGCAGTCAATATCTGCGAAGATAATGTCGGACTTTCTGGAGAAGCGGCTGTTTTCCGAGATGATGGCGCCGTTTTCCGAGATCATGGCGTGTCCCCCGAAAACCAGGTCGGTGCTTGATTCCCAGACCCCGGAAGAAGTGTAGATGTAACCTGCGACACATCTTGCGCTCTGGTCTCTGACAAGTTCGCGGCGATAGGCCGATTTCGAGACGAGTTCGTCGCTTGCTGAAAGGTTTGCCATGATCAAGGCGCCTGCTGCGGAATGGTACGAGCTTGGGGGCACCACATTCCATAGATCTTCGCAGATTTCGATCGCGAACCTGAAATGCCTGTTGTGTTCGAATATCAGTTTTGTCCCAAAGGGAACGTTAAAATCACCGAGCTTCATTTTCTCATTTCTGATATCTCTTCCGGGAAGGAACCATCTTTTTTCATAAAATTCCCGGTAGTTGGGAATATGGCTTTTCGGGACGATTCCCTTGATTTTGCCATTGTTAATGACAACTGCGCAGTTGTAGAGCCCGTTCCTGAAGGGCAGGGGGGCGCCGACAACGATGCTCGCCTTCTTCTTTTCTGCGAATTTCGCAAGATCGAGCAGTGCGGATGCAACTCCGGATAAAACAGTCTCCTGGAGGAAAAGATCACCACAGGTGTACCCCGTGATCGAAAGTTCAGGAAAGACAATGAGCGAGACAGTTTTTTTTTCCGCCTCTGAGACAAGTTTCTTAATTTCTCCGAGGTTGAAAGCAATGTCAGCGACCCGTATCTGCGGGACGGCGGCGGCTGTTCTGTAGAATCCGAACATTGAGAATCATCGCCTCTTAAACAAGTTTAAGCTTTAAAAAGCCATAATATATACTAAGTTGTATAATAAATCAAAACAAATTTGAAATTGATCGCCGAGAGATTTTAGCGCGTCAATTTTTATTTGGAATTTTACTGTAGCCGCCCCCATGTTGGGGGCGAACACGGCCAACATGGCCGTGGCTACA
>CAIQLG010000441.1 GCA_903872565.1 uncultured Lentisphaerota bacterium
GCAAGCGCATCGATCTGGCTGCCGAAAGCCTAGCGCTGTTCAAAGAAGGCAGGGAGCAAATGATCGCGACCAGGAAGAGCACCCCCCAGGCGTTGGCCGTCGAGCGCAAAAGCTCAGGGCTGAAACTGGACGGCAACCTGGACAAGCCTTTCTGGAAAGGCGCGCCGGTCTATGAGTTGAAAGATCTGGTGACCGGGAAATCGCCAATTTTTAAGACAACATTCCAAGTTGCGTGGAGCAACGGCAGCCTCGTGTTCGGAGTCCGGTGCGCGGACGCGGACATGAACAATCTGAGTATCTCGACGACAAAGAGTGGCGACGAAAAAATCTACAGTGACGACGAGACCGAATTGTTCCTGGAGACCCCGTCTCATGCATATTATCAGATTACGATCAACGCGGCCGGTGCACTGATCGATCTTGACAGGGATAGAGGACGTCCCCAATGGGCGTCGGAGGCCGAAAGCGCGGTTTATCGCGGCGCCGATTTCTGGAGCCTGGAAATTCGGATACCCACCACGGTCGAGACGCCCGAAGGAGGACTCGACCGCCGGAAACGGGTCGCAGGAAAGAAACCGGTTGCCGAGGCACCCTGGTATTTCAACGTGTGCCGCCAAAGAGTCAGAGGCAAGGCGATGGAACACTCGGCCTTTTCTCCGACCGTGACTGGGGGTTTTGCCGTCCCGTCAAAGTTCGGCAAACTGATAGTGGAGTCGTGAGGTACGGGATTGAAGGAGTCGGATGAATGTGTCTATTCTAAAAACGGAGCGACAGGCAAATCTGTCGCGGGATCAGGAGGGCATATGAGTGCGCGGTATTTAATAATGTCTCAGGTGTACGGAGGTTTGATTATGTGCTTGATTTCACTGAGCGGGTGTTCTTGGCAACCTGTGAATCCATGCCCGGTGGCCGGGCCGTTGGTGGTGCGCGTGACCGCAGACCGGCCTGAGGCGCGGTACCTGAATTGCGAAAAAACCACGTTTATGATCGAGGTGACGTTTGAAGGACGACCGGCACCCCGGGGCGAAGTGGAGGTCTGGCTGTCCAAGGATGGTGGGCCGGTGGGCATCGAGAAAAAACGATTCGATCTCGCCTTGCAGAACCCCATCCATGTGGTGGGGGCTGTGGACGAGCCAGCGTTTTTCCTTTGCCAGGCATGGGCAACGGTTGATCCGTCGCGAGCGTACGGGGAAAAGATGGTCTGGTACCGCGCGCCCGTCGATCCGGCCCTGGTCACGATCGATTTGGTGCCGGACCGGGCGGAGGCCTTGTATCATTGCGGCGAGCCAGCCACGTTTACCGCCCGTGTCCTGCAAAACGGAGAGCCAGTGACCGATGGCCAACTGGAACTCTGCTTGAGCCGGGAGGGAGGTGATCCCACCCTGGCTAAAGAGATATTTGATCTGGCCGGAAGCAAGCCGCTGAAAATTTCCGGAACGTTGCATGAGGCGGCATTCTTGTATTGCAAGGCCCGGTTGACACGGAACTCGGATAAGAATCATCCGGTGTCCGAATGGATTTCGGTGGGGTACGATGTGGAAAAAATCGTTCCGGAAACCATCCTGCCGAAGGATTTCGAGGCGTTTTGGAAAGATACCTTGGCCAAGGCACGGCAACTGCCTGAGAATGTTGAGCTGCAAAAAATCGAAGAGCTTTCCAACTCCAAGGCCACCTATTACCGGTTTGGCATCAACACCTTGAATCAAGAGCGAGTCTACGGGTTTCTGGGGGTTCCCTGCGGACCGGGGCCTTTTCCGGCCCTCGTCCTTTTTCCGGGTGCCGGGCAGGGAGCGGGGATGCCGTGGGATATCGGCTTGACTGCGCCCGGGGCTATCACGTTGACGATGAACGTACACAAGTACCCGGTTACGGAATTGCCTGCGGAAGCAAAAAAACAGATGGAAACATATAACGCCCAACACCATGTATCCAACTATGTCCAGGCTGGCATATCGTCTCGCGAGACATATCATTTTTATGCCGTTCTCGCCGGATTCTGCCGGGCGCTGGACTATGTCTGTGCGCGGGGCGATTGGGATCGGAAACATTTGGTGCTCATGGGGGGGAGCCAGGGCGGTTTTCTTTCGCTGGCGATCGGCAGCTTGTACGCCGACAAAGTCTCGTCAGCCGTGGCGGAGGTGCCGTATTTGTGCGACTATCGTCGATCGCATCGGACGAGCGATTCCGCGAGTCTGGAGACAATGGCGTATTATGACCCGGTGAACTTCGTACGCTTTCTTCGCTGTCCGTTCCAGCTTTCCGTGTCCTTTGTCGATGGCTCCTGCCCTCCGGTCACGGTGTTCGGCGCCTATAATGCCATTCCGAGGAAGGATAAAAACATCATGATGGAACCCCGCGCCGGCCATGGCGTCACGCCGGACCGGCAGGCCATGGGACGGGACTATGTCCTGCGAGGATTAGGTTTCCAATAACATTAAGAAGTGTGTTCTTTACTGATAACAATGGCGCGATAGCCGGTAACCTGCGGGAACAGAAGAGATACGACGAGGCACTTGAAATCCTGAACAGGATGAGTCCCGATGAAAATGGCCCCGGTGCTACTCTGGGGTTGCGCGCCGCGCACACGGGCAGTGACCATGATAAAGGTGTCAACGCCATCCACGGACTGGCCCGAAAAATCAAGCTCATCGAATCGCTCACGGATTATGCCAAAGGGATTACCGTCAATGTCGGCTACATCAGCGGCGGACGAGACCGCCGAGAAAGACCTGGAGAAGCCGGCGGAGTGATCAAGACCTGAATCTGAATTTTGCCATTAAAAAATCACAGAGATTCGGACACCAGGAATTAATAAAAATTCCAGAATTGGCGCTTATCCCCATTGACAAATATGAAGAGGTGCTCTATAGTGTCCGGTTTAGTCGGTAAAAGTGGAAAAGCGGGGCTCTTTCAACAGTTTTGACATGACCCCAGATGGTTGAGCGATGGCAGCGAGGAAATCGCAACCGACTCGAACATGGGAACATTGATTACCACTGGCAAGGTTCATCGGATTATTGTGGAGAATGACCAGAGGAAACTACACTTTACAGTAGATGATAAACTGATCGATGGAATGCAAGGATAACTCGCCTTTTTTCGCTGGTAAAGACTACAACCGTGTCGGATTAAGTTCAATTGAGAAAATTAGCTTTTCAACAAGGAGTATATGACATGTCATTCGCAGAAATCCCCATGCATACGACACCGGCGGCCACGCGGCGGCTGGATGGATTCAAAATACGAATCGGCGAGCCATTTGTCATCGCCGGCCGGGAAGAGGGGCTGGACGAGGGATCCCACATTCATCCCATGCTCTGGAAGTCGAACGATACCCTCTTTTTGAATTGGAACATTGACCAGGACATCCTCGATGCCCTTTTGCCCGACCGACCCACTGGACGGTTGAGCCGCGATGGCGGCCGTACCTGGCAACGGCAAACCGTGTTGGCGCCGCCCTGGTGTGCTTACAAGATCATGACAGGCCCGACGGAGATAACGTCCTATTGGCATGCGTTTGAAATTCCAGGCTCGCCGGGCCGATATCGCATGGCGACCTGGCGGTCACCGGACAACGGCCGATCCTGGGGCGACATGACTTGGACGGAACTTGAATACCCCGGCACGCGCGGACTGGACCCCTATGATCCGCCGGAAATCTATAAATCACATGTCACCCATAACATGCAAAGGCCCGCGCCTCCGGCTTATATGGAATCGTTGTATCGGCAGGCCGGCACTCGCAAACGCTTGCCCGCCTGGCCTGGCTTCTACGAACGTGCCGCCGATTCCAACGGTACACTCTACGGCCTTACCTATGGCACCCTTTATGTGCCTGGCGGAGAAAACATTGCGGATGAGCGCACCTTCTGGGAAAAAGTCGATTGGACACGATGGCCCATCCTCATGCATAAGTCAAGCGACTGTGGTCGCACATGGACGTATGCCGGCGTGGTGGCGCACGATGAAAAACACAAGCTCGGCTTTTGCGCGACCGATGTCTTTTCGGAACCTTCAATGGCTGTCTATCCGGACGGCGAGATGGTCTGCGTTATGCGGACCGGATCCTTCAGGCCGCTCTATCTTGTGAGGAGTTTTGACGCTGGAGCAACGTGGAGCGAGCCAGTTAAACTGCCCGTCCGTAGCGTGACACCCATACTGGTGCAGTTGCCGGGCGGTGTGCTTGCGCTGGCCACAGGGAGGCCCGATTGCGCCGTGCATTTTTCCCTCGACCGAGGCGCGACCTGGCCGCTTAGTGAAACGCTCTATAGGATGCACGGGATGACAGATTCCGGTCCAGACGAGTACAATTCGGGCACCGCGAACGTTCAACTCATCGCTATTGACGACAATACGCTGCTCTATGTCCATGATGCCTGCCGATATGACCCGAACGGCACCTCTGAATGGCTCAAGCGTGGTGGCCATGGTCGGATAATCGGGCGGCATATTTTCGTGGAGAAAAGCCGGAGCGCCGCACGTGTCAAACGGCCTGCCGGCGTGCGCAATCCCGTGATGAAACAGGAAGAATGTCCGACCGTGTGTGCTGCCGAAACAGTCCCCGAGGCCGTCGCGCTTCGGCGCGAGAAGAAGAAGCTTGCGCTGGATGGCAAACTGGATGATCCATTCTGGGACGGACTGGAGACCTACACGTTGCGGCTTGCGACAAATTACAGACTTCCCACCAGCGGATTGAGGACGACCTTTCGCGTGGCCTGGGCCGACAAAGCGCTCCACATCGGCTTTGACTGCCGGGAAAATGACATGAAAAACCTGAACATCGGATCATCAACGAATGGCGATCCCAAAATCTGGAATGGCGACAATCTCGATCTCCTGATCCAGACACAGACGCACACCTATTACCAGATCGCCATCAGTCCGTCCGGTGCCGTGGTGGGGGCGGACAGGGATCTGCAAAACGGTGTTTATTTGCGGTGGTCGCCGGATGCCGACGTGGCAACCCATATGGGCAAAAACTTCTGGAGCGTTGAATTGCGCCTTCCGGTTGTCGACCCCGAGGGCGGTCATCTTGATCCTCTACATGGCATGGCAGGTCAAAAACCAACCGACAGCTCCCCATGGTATTTCAATCTCTGCCGCCAGCGGATGAGGGGATTGGAAGGGGCGATCCAAGTCTTTTCCAAAATCGATTTTGGAATGCTGTTTCACGAAACGACAACGTTCGGCAAATTGGTCGTGCGGTAAGGAAGAAGACTGTTTGTAAAGATGAAAATCAAAAGATAGCAAGACTCAAACTATAACCTTTTAATTTGTGTAGGAGACATCACAGATGAGTGCGAAAATAGGCGAGCTGATTTTTCTTCAACAGCTTTCCAGGAGATTTAAAATTCCATCTCCTGATTATGTAGTTGAACCGGTAAACCAGTCGGAAGTGAAAAGCAAGCTGCAGGCATGGGGTGGAGGGATCGTGAAGCCTGATGTGCTTGCCGGCAAACGGGGCAAGTCCGGATCTGTCCACAAGGTCAGCGATTATCGCGAGGCCATGCAGCTCCTGAAGAAAGTTGCGGCGACGGAGGTGGGCGGGCTGCAGCCACGGACGGCATACATGGTCCAGGCAGTTCCGGCAGACATGGAACTTTTCACAGCGATAACATACAATTCCAGGTTTCTGTCCCCCTCATTTACTGTCTCGTTGAAGGGCGGAATGGAAGTCGAATCCATCCGGGATTCCGACAAGGCGACGATTCCAGTCGATGTTTTCCGGGGTCTGAACGCATATCAGGCGTCGGAGGTATTGACCAAGCTCGGACTCAAGGGCAAACTTAATTCAGCCATAGCGCGATGCTTTGTGAACCAGTGGGATATGTTCATCTCCACCGGCATGCAGTCGTGTGAAATTAATCCGTGGCGCGTGACGAAGAATGAACAGATATTCGCCTGCGACTTCAAGGCGACCTTCGATGAAAACAACTTCAAGTTCCGCGACATAGGCTTCCAGTTGCCCGAATATCCAAGTGTCGAGGAGGCGTTTGATGAAGAGATGAGGATATGGTCCGCCGCAAGCCACCAGGGACAGGCCCATGTCTCAAGTCTTGGCGGAAAGAAAATCCTGCCGATCCTGTTCGGCGGCGGAGCCAGCACCATCATCATCGAAACTCTTGCCCAGTGCGGCGGAGATCCGATCTTCCTTTCCGATTTCGGAGGCAACCCCCCATATGACAGGATGAAGAAGACCGCGGAAATATGTTTCCGGCACAAGCTGAAGGGCGCCTCACTTCTCCTGATTCTCGGAGGCAAGGCCAACAATACGCAGATAGACGTGACCTTTGCGGCAATCGCTGACGCACTTGAGGAGTGGACGTCACAGCACGGCCCAGTCAACATTCCGGTTGTCATCGGGCGCGGAGGCCCGGGGCTTGTGCAGGGGCTGGCGGTCATGAAGAAAACTCTTGAAAACTTGAACATGCCGCATATTTTCTTCGGGCCGGACACGCCAATCACCCTGGTTGCGGAATACGCGGCAAAACTGGCAAACTACAGTGAAAAAAAAGTCAAGGAGGACAAATAAGTGAGAGCCAAATCTTTAAGTGACCTTTTGAGAAAAGGGGATCGCATAGCCGTTTCGAACATTACAGGGCGTGAAGCATCGAAGGTTTCCATGATTTCCCAGCGCTACTGCCGCAACATAGTGGCAGGCTGGGCTCTGGGCAAGGAAGGGCAGACACTTGAAGTGCCGGGGGCTGGCACTATTCCGGTATTTGGGCAGTTCGTGGAGCTCATGGCTGCATTCCCGGTGGCAAAAAGACCGAACAAGATAATTGTCTATTCCCCTCCTGACGCCGTGTATGGAGATGTCAAGGAGGTGTTGGAACATGGCGCTGGCTGCATCGAAACCATCTACGTCATAACTGAACATGTGTCGGTGGAGGTCACCGCCAAGTTGAAATCGCTGGCTGACGACGCGAATGTGGATATACTTGGATGCAACACCCTCGGCATCATAAATTCCCACGACCAGGTCCGTGCCGGAGCCGTCGGCGGGGATTCGCCCGATGAGAACTTCCAGAAGGGAAGCATCTGCATAATGTCAAATTCCGGCAACATGGTGAACACGATTGCGGCCTATCTCAAGTCGGCTGGCATGGGGGTTTCCTACGGGATTTCCACAGGGAAGGATACTCTCATCCTCACACCGCTCAAAAAACTCCTGCCTCTTGCGATGAAGGATGCACGCACCCAGATGATCATTCTCTATGTGGAACCGGGCGGAGCATATGAGGAGGAGGCCGTGGCGTATCTCAGGTCCCTGAAGAAGGTGAAGCCAGTTCTCGTATATGTCTCCGGGCGTTTCGCAGAGGGGCGCAATATCAGCCTGGGCCATGCCGGAGCAGTGGTTGAAGGCAACGGCACGTCCGCTTCTGCAAAAATGGAAATGTTCGACGATTATTTCGGGATTCCTGTCTTTGATCCTGATCAGATGAAGAAAATGATTTCCCTACTTGCCGAGAAGAAGAGAGGTGTCCGTGTAAACGCGCTCCATGATCTGGTTTCAGCGGCCATGGCAGTTGCCGATGCGTGCAACATAAAAGCTGATTTCTCTCCTGCACATCAGATAGAGCTCAGGCCATGGTTCATAAATTTTGGCGCCTTTGAAAGGAAACTTCCGCGCTCACTGCTCCTGCGTCCCGGAACTATCCAGGAACCTTACGGATCCCTGGTCGAGAGATATGTGAAGTCCGGTTTCGGCAGAATCCCCACACGCCAGACGATGCGCAACGCATCACACGCCTCCTCAAACGACGGAGTGACACCGAGAATATACGGCTATTCGGTCATGAACCTGATGAGGAAAGGATCGTTTGCCGAATCAGTCCTTCTCTACTGGCTTGGACATCCGCTCAGGCAGGACTTTGAGCCCAGGCTGTTTGAAATGGGACTCATTGCATCTCTGACAAACGGCCCCGGAACCATTTCCGGGCAAGCTCCTAAACTTTCCGCATCAGCCGGCAACACTCCGAACACCGCAATGATTGCAACGCTTGCCGCAGTCGGGAATGTTCACGGAGGCAACGGACGGGAGGCCGCACAAATGCTTGTCAATGTCTTTGGCAAAAGCGGACTCACCGATCCATATGACAAGGCAAAGGCTCCGGAACTCGATGCGATTGTCGCAGGATTCGTGAAGAAGTTCAAGGAAAAGAAGGCGATGGCAAAAGAAGCCGGAGTAGACTACGACAAGGTTCCGTGTCTCGGACATCCAGTATTCAACAAGGAGGCGGTTAACTACGACCCCCGTGAACGCGTAATATTCGAATACATGGAAGAGCACGGCATCCACAATGTCTTCCTTGATTTCTATCACCGTCTGAGCAGGGGAATGACCGATGCGGGCGTAACCAACAAAGTACATGCCGTCAATGTAGATGCCGCACTTGCCTGCATCCTCATGGGCATCGCATGGCCTCTGCTTGTTGACAAGAAAATAACCGTCGAACGGGCAGTCCAGCTTCCATTCCTCGCGTTTGCGCTCGGACGCGTGGCGGGCGGCGCCGGCGAGTACCTCGACCACCGCGAAAGCGGAACCGACATGGACATGCGCATCCCAGTCGACGAATGCATGTATCTTGGGCGCATACAGGACTAGCAGATAAGAAACCAGTCCATTATTCATGGTTGTGGGTAAATCAATAACCTGGAAACTCCTGGAAGCGCATATCGTCGGAGGAGCATGGATGCCTGGAACTGGAATCGCGATGCAGAAAGAGAATCCAAAAATTTAAATAATAGGTGTGGAAATGGCAAAGAAGATAAGCACAAAAAATGTAATCGTGGAGATGGATGGAGATGAAATGACACGTGTCATGTGGAAAATGATCAAGGAGAAGCTCATTGCACCCAACGTGGACGTTAAGATCGAGTATTACGATCTCGGGCTGAAGAAGCGCGATGAGACCGATGACAAAATCACCCTTGATGCGGCTGAAGCCATAAAAAGACATGGAGTTGGCGTGAAGTGCGCGACCATTACTCCCGACAAAGCCCGTGTCAAGGAATACAGTCTCAAGCAGGAATGGAAGTCTCCAAACGGCACCATAAGGGCGCAGCTTGATGGAACAGTTTTCCGCAAACCTATCCTGGTGAATAACATCAAACCCGGAGTCCGGACATGGACGAAACCCATAATCGTAGGCAGGCATGCCTATGGAGATGTCTACAAGAACACAGAGTTCAAGGTGCCGGGGCCTGGCAAGGCCGAGCTAGTCTATACTGACTGTTCAGGAAATGAACTGTTCCGTGGGACAATCCATGATTTCAAGAAGAGCGGTGGGGTCATACAGGGCACGCACAACACTGATAGTTCAATCAGGAGTTTTGCGAAGGCCTGCATGGAATATTCCCTGGATCAGAAGGTGGATCTCTGGTTCGGCGCAAAAGACACCATCTCAAAAACGTACGACGGAACTTTCCGCGATATTTTCACGGACGTGTACGACAAGGAATACAGGGATAAATTTTCAAAGGCCGGAATCCTGTTCAATTTCACGCTTATAGATGACACTGTCGCACGCATAATGAAGTCCGAGGGCGGCATGCTATGGGCATGTAAGAACTACGATGGAGATGTGATGTCGGACATGGTGGCGTCCGCCTTCGGTTCACTTGCGATGATGACATCTGTCCTGGTGTCCCCGAACGGATGGATAGAGTATGAGGCTGCGCACGGAACGGTACAGAGGCATTACTACAAGCATCTCAAGGGAGAGGAGACTTCATCAAACTGCATGGCAACGCTCTTCGCGTGGACGGGCGCGATCCGCAAACGCGGTGAGTTGGATGGAACGAAGGAGGTCGTCGCTTTTGCCGACAGTCTGGAAAAAGCGGCACTTGACACGGTGGAGAATGGAATCATGACAGGTGACCTTGCAAAACTTGCCGAACCGCATGCGAAGAAAATATGCAGCACTGAAGTTTTCATAGATGAAATTGCAAAGAAGTTGAATAGCATCTGGAAATGAATTACAGAGCTGGCACCCCGCTCCGGGCTCTTGCTTGAGATTTAGAAGGTGTACAAAAAGTATGATCTGAACTGACCCCGATGACACCATTTATGTCATTTCCCCAAAGGATCAACTCAAATCATGAAACAGAGCCGCAAACTGGTTTTCGGACGCTTCGACTATGCCACGTTCCTGAGTTATTTTCACTTTTCCTCATTTGTAGTATTGAAATTCTTTGATTGATGGAATAGGGTACCTCAGTGTAGTTTTCCAGAAAAATAGCTAGCTAGTGAATCTGTACGTATTCAGTGAAGTATGTAGCCAGCCTCAAAACGGCTGGCTTCTTTTTTTGATGGAAAAGCCGATATGAAAAAATATCAGAATTTTTTCAGCGCCATTTTTTCCTTTGTCGCCGCATCCATGTTGTATGGGAGACATGCTCTTGTCTTGTCGCTGTCCATGGTTCCTCTGCTGCTGGCGCAGACATTGAAGTAGTGCAGGAGATAATCCCTGGGGTTTATGTTGTTCAAGAGGCAAGTCTGGATTATCGAGTACATGCAGGCGGCGAGGTTCCCTCCCCAGATCGAGTGGCTTCCGAGGAAGTTGTTTCGTCCGAGTGCGCACGGGCGGATTCCGTTTTCCATGAGATTGTTGTCCATTGGCAGTTCCGGATATTCCACGAACAGGACAAGCCCGCTCCAGTGTTCCTTCATCGAATTCATTGCATGCGTCTGAGCCTCGTCATCGTATTTTTTCTCGGCATCCTCCTTCATCTTGTCTAAAGCCTTTCTCAACAGAGTGTCGTACTGCAGGAACGGCTCGCTTCCTTTCGGGTATTTGACTCTTTCGTTGTTGATCCTGTAGAGTTCGGCGATTTTGAGCACCCATTCCTCCGCCCATGCGCAGAGATTCCGGTCTTCCGGGAACTTTTTCCGGATGTCGGTGAAGTCGCGCCGGACATGGGCCCAGCAGTACGCGAGAAGCGCCAGTCCGTATTTTGCGAGCACCTTGTAGACGGAATATCTGTCAACGTTCAGTTTCTTCATGTCCGCCTCGGCAAGTGCGACCGGAGATTCTCCGAGCCTCATTTTTTCCGCATCCGCGATGCTCAGTCCGAAAAGTGTTTTCAGGGGGACGGCCGCGGATCTCGTCGGGTCGAGTACGAACGCCACGATCTTTTCCGACCTGAACGCCCACATCTGCCAGAGCTTCCTGCACTCGTCCATGAAAACATGCCAGCGGGTCTCGTCAGCGTGCCAGCGTCCCTCGAGTCTCAAGTCGGAGAGCAGCAGTTCATAGAGGGGGTTGAGGGATTCCATATATATCTTTCTGAGTCCGTTGAAGACCATCCCGGATTTGATGTCTATTCCCGCCTGCACCATCTCGAAAAGTTGCCTGTTGACCGGCATGTGTCCCATATATTTCGAGACGAGTATGTCAACCCACAGCTCGTCCGAATATTTCCCCTTCGGGATTATCTGGGCGGCGGGCGGTGCAAAAACGATGGACGGAGGGGCATCGCTTCCGCCCGGGTCGCCGTACGCCTTCCGGATCAGCTTCCTTATGAAATACTGCTTTCTAAATGAAATCTGGTAGGACACAAGTTCCAGCCCGGGTTTCTCCGGCATCGCCAGTCCGGTGTCCGGGGATTTCCGCTCCGCCTCCGGCAGTTCCAGGAACACCTCCTCCACGGGAAGATCCGCCGGGATTTTCCTTCCACTGCCGGTATGGCCGGGTACCGCCCCGCGAGGCCTCTTCTCTTTTTCGGCAGTGAGGAGGGACATCGGTTTTCCCATGTCCGGAGGAACTGCGGTTTCATCACCTTCGACGACGATGGTGTCCTCCAGATCCATCTCCGCAATCTTCAGCTTTTCGCTTTTCAGGCTGAAGAGCATTGATGCGAACTTGTTCGCCCTGGCCTTCTCCCTCCTGAGTTCGGCGCGCAGGACTTCGCATTCAAGTGCCAGATTCCTGCTCCTTTCCCTTTCAACACCCAGTTCCCCGTCGAGCGCAAAAATCCTCTCATTGCGTTTCTCGAACTCGCGGGACGCATCCGCGAATATGCGGCGCAGCTGTTCGTTCTCGGCACGCAGCCGCTCAATCTCGCCGCCAGCCATATTTTCCGCAACGGTGTCTATTGCTCCGCTCCTATCTGCCTTTTGTCAGATGCCGCTCCTTCAGCGCCTCGTAGTTGAGCTGTCCTATCTCCAGTAAAAGTGCTTTTATCTTCTTGTGCCTCGCGGTCATCTCCTTCGCCTCGTCCACGGCACCGGGTGGAAGATAGAGATTCCTCGTCCTGCCTTCTTTCTTGGCGCTCAGATAATGGCAGACATGCTTCATCCCGTTGTTGCAGACGCAGTTCTTTCCGCATTTCGAACGGTACATCACCACCGACCCAGATAGAAAATCCAGATTTTCAATCAGCTTCGCTTTCAGCCTCTCGACCTTTTTCATTTTTGCCACCTTTCCCGGATTTGTTAATATTGCGTGTATTACTACGCACAATATATCCACAAAAGCAAAATGCAAGCGGGAAATCTCTTTTTTTGAAAAAATCTTGAAATTTTATTTTGGAAGTCTAAATTGATACATAGTTTACTGAATATTTACGTGAATCTGTTTTTCTGAAAAACTTTAGATATGTACTATTACCCGCTCATTTTTAAGAAGGAACCAAAAGAGAATATGTATAAGCGATTCACCTTGTTGAAAATTTTCATATTCACCATCGCAATTTGCTCATCTGCGACACTCTTCTCCGAGGGAGAGAATCCTGAAGACACAGAGACACCCCTGCAGATGTCAGACAGGGAAACAATTGTAGCCCATGCCACAGCAATCGCCCAGAATAAACTATCTCTGAAAAGTACTGATCCGGCTGGACTTATCCTTCTACAGTTTGCCAGATATATTTCCCGTGATTATAGACCTCTGCTTCTTCTAAGGGCAAAACTCAAATACAACATTCCCCTCACCAAGGATGTCAGTAGTTTTTCAAACGAGGAGAGTTTCATCTCTTTTCTTATTCAGAAGAGCGACGAGCTTTCCAGGCAAAAAGACCGGCGCTCTCGTCATATAGAACTCATATTCAGGCATATCGTGAGATTGTTCGATCCGAATCATGAACCCACACTTATCAGGCTCATTCAGCTGGAGGATGCTGGTGCCGAAGTAGATATAAATAAACTCTTCCAGGAAGACGTTTCCAAAATTCCAACTGAGGATGTAGATCCTAAAGATTCGAGATACTCTGTTGGGAATGTCGCAAAGACAGTTACTGTTCCATCGAAGACTCCGTGGACGGACACATTTGTAAAAGTGGAGGCCGGGAAAATAATAAATTTCAAAGTCCACGGTGCATGGAGTTTTGGAGAAGGTCCATCCCCCATGACCGATGCTGATGGTTTCGCTTCGATGTCCCAAGAAGATAATGTGAGAGAAAGAAAACTACCAATAGCCGTGGGCAAGCCTGCAATCCCCACAGGTTCGAACTTTCGTACAAAGAAGAAAAATGATTCTCTTTGTGGAACCCCGGGCTGTCTTATGGCTAGGATAGGCAAAGCGGTGTACTATCTTGGTAAAAATGCTGCAATTAAAGTTGAAGAGTCCGGAATACTTTACCTCGGGCCTTTCGAGTGGTCTGACTACACCGACAACAGTGGTGAACTCAGAGTATCCTTTGAAGTCTCGGATAAGTAATCCTTGGTAGTTAAATGAAAGGTAATCCCCCAGATCAACTGGGGGACTCACAAGGTTTGACATTTGCGGGAATATTGGCATTCTTTTTCTGTTTTATTTCATAGGCGTCGGGGTCGCTATCGGAATCGGAATCGAATTGTTCTTCATTACGGCTGTGAATAGGAAAAGAAAGAGGGGGGACGATACCGAAAGCGATTCCGACCCCGAAGAGAAACAAAAAATATGGGAAGACTATGCTTGAGCATTAACAATAACTCTATGACTATGAGATGTGGCAAGGGACAACTTGCCGCCATTGGCGGCCTAAACGTTAAGAAAATAATCCGCTTTGAGCGGTTCACGAATTCAAGCCTCCGGCTATGCCGGAGGTATCTGACTAGCCGCGTAATAGTAGTTGTAATATGGACTTCGGAATTGGTCTATAAAATGTCAGCATTTAAATTCTGTTACTTTCCTTATTTCAGAGGAAGAAGTCTTGCCCTTGATTTTTCCAGGTCAACAGAGAGAAGAACTCCCGCCTCAAGTTGTTCCTCGAATTTTGAAAGAACAGACAAAAGAACATCTTTCGTATGATTTGGATTAATCTCCTGTGCTCTCATCTGTATGACGCTAGGGGAGTCTGCTCCAGTTGCTGCAAGAATCGCACAAAAATCAAGGTCATGCGTGAATACGGCATATCCATTTTCTTTAGCCCATAATAGAATCTCAGCGTCAGGGGCATTCCTTTTCCCAATAGTGTTCCAATGGACTACAGTGTGACCATTGGATGAGAGAACTGAAACCCATTCTGGAGAAAGATTCATGTCAAGAAGTATCTTCATGCTGATACGAGAGGCAATTCAATTTCTTCCACACGCCAGGCGGCATATTCGAGAGCCTCATTGATATCTTCTTTTTCCAGGTATGGATATAGTTCGAGTATCTGCTCTCTAGTATGTCCGGATGCGAAAAGGCCGATGACCATGCCAACAGTTACTCTCATTCCCCTTATGCAAGGTTTCCCACCCATTACTTCGGAGTTAAACATTATTCTCTGGAAACTCTTCATTTAATTTTCTCCATTTTCTTCCAATTTATCATTAATTATGAGAAAATCAAGTAAATCCTGGCTATCCTATGAGTGAAAAATCGGATTTTGAACATTTTGTAATTTGTGCGGAAACGGTGGAGGAAGAGTTTCCGGAAGTAGGCACTGTCTCGACCTGTCCCTCATAGTCCCGTGAATACGGACAACGGGGGATGAGACCGTGCATGTCTGGTTTCGTCGAAGCCAGACCTACTTGTGCAGAATTACCGGCAACGGTATTTACCGCACAAACCATCGCTCCTCCGGGCGTTGTAGGAATACTATTTTCGGAACTTACCGTAATAACTGGATCGGGGAAATCAGGCTGGTTTCATGGTGACTTTTCCTTCCAGCTTCTCTGCTCCAACCTCCGATCAATATAAATAAAAAGAAAAACGGAGATAACATGAGCCTATACCAGACGGGTGGCGACTTGAAAACAAGCGCTCCCAATTTTAAAGTTTGTTGTCTGAAAAATAAACAATTAAAATGGAGGTA
>CAIQLG010000442.1 GCA_903872565.1 uncultured Lentisphaerota bacterium
ATTTGATTTATTATTGGAATAAGGAGTAGGCCATTGATAAATGATTGCGCCATCTATTATGGTATCCAAATTGTAAAGCCAGTCATATGTTTTTTGGTTGACACCTCCCGATGCGTCATGGCTGATTATGTTGTCATACTGGCTTCCGCCGGTCTCCCGGTAGAACCTCATCGCGCCCAATGCCCTCTGAACGGTGGACTGGGCCAAAATTCTTGCAAGCGTCAGATCTGCGTTGTTTGAAGCGGTTTTCCTGCTCATTATAGACATCGAGGCGAAAGCCATTGCCATGACAAGGAGAAGAGAAAGCATGCCAAGCGTGAACAGCAGTGCTATGCCCTTATCATTTTTCCTGTTGTGCGCAGGTTGCTTATCTCTGTTTTCTTTGCGCCCATCGGGGTCGTTATCGGAATCGGGATCGATACGATGTCCCTTCAGTGTCTCACAATAGCGGTAAGCCCAGCCAACGTATTCGATGGCTGCGCGATAAACATCAAGCTTTTCATGCCCAAATTTCATTGTAACCCCTTTCGATTCCGATCCCGATTCCGACCCCGACGCCGATTTCCCAACACAAACAAATCCGAAATCCGAATATCTTCAGCCTTGGCTGATCCGCCGTGGCGGAAAACTCAAAACAAATTCGAAACCCTGAACCTTAAATCTATAATCCAACCGCATTCCGCACTCCGCATTCTCTACTGTCCCCTTTCTCCTATCAGAATCATCCTTGAGAACTGTCTCTCCCTCTGCTTGCGGAATGTCGCCGCCGCCGCAGGCTCGGAAGCGCTTGACCCTATTTTCGCCATCCATATGTTCCAGGAATCCATGTCAAGAAGTGTGAGATTGATCTTGACTGAAAATGGAAATGGCGAAGCGGCAGCGGTAGGTGCAATCGATGTGGTGGCGGTAGCCGGTGAATAGCCTGTTATCACCGATCCATCGCGCTTGTTGCATTCAAATGTAAGAGATGTAACATACGGTATTACATTCTCCCAGGCATCGCTTGAGCCGATGTCAAGAGTGAAGACCTGCGTACTAGGCGCGCCGCCTCTGACCCTTACCGTATAAAAATTGTAGTACCTGAGCGTACCAGTGGGGTTGGTTGAGGCATTGTAAAGATTATCTGTTCCGTCACTTTTACTGTCCCCTGTCGCACTCCTCAGCAGCCATCCGTCATTTGCATTCTTTGTGCCAAAGGTCATGCCATACAGCTGATATTTGATTTCACACGTCTTTGACTGGCAATACGGGTTCGGTGGCACAAGCGTGGTCGCCATAAAGCAGAGCGACGGATTGTTATACTGTTTGTCAGGAGCCACATAGGTTGTCGCAGGCTTGAACCAGAAAGGGGTCTTGCCAGCCTCGTAATATGCGCACTGGAGGTCGCGGCTCATCAAATCCATCGCCATGCGGGCATTTTCGAAAATCTGGTTTTGCTGGGATGATTTCCTCCATACCATCATGGATGACGAGAACAGCATGAACACCATAAGCATGACCATGGAGAAAACGGTCATGGCAACCATGAGCTCAACCAGTGTAAAATATCTTTTCACCTTCATCTGACTTCCACGCTCCTAAAATTTTTGTCTGAAAATCTCAACGCAAAACGTTTTT
Source organism: uncultured Lentisphaerota bacterium (assembly GCA_903872565.1). Classification (GTDB taxonomy): domain Bacteria; phylum Verrucomicrobiota; class Lentisphaeria; order Victivallales; family GWF2-50-93; genus CAIQLG01. Next base: position 1,618 of record CAIQLG010000442.1, read on the forward strand.
TTATCACGTTTGCTGTAGGGTTTCTGTGCCGGCCAGCTGATTTCTATATACAGCCTGTAGGCATAAGGATATAATATGTCCAGATTCTGTTCGTAAATATAGATGCCGGTGACCTGGGATTTCCATATTCTTGCTATTCCCGTGAAATCTGAAACAAGAGCGCTTCCCTGTGTAATCTTGAACAATCCCGGATAAGTTGCAGGCGCCGATGACTGGTATAACGCAGCTTTCTGGGTTACATCAATGTCGGTCATCGCCGAAGTCAGTGTGGCTTCGGCGGTTCGGACTGTCGTGTTATTTGCAGGATCGCTGCTGTTCCAGGCATTCCCCCAGAAAGCCGCCCCCTCGTTGAAGATTCCCTGTGCGTCGTCTGCATAGTTTGTCGGAGTACCTTTGTCGTCATAGATATAATAGTCCCAGAAATCCTTCGTTCCGCTGTATATGGAAGTGTCATTGCAATTCCTCATGAGATATGTCATAAGCAGGTCGCCCGCATCGGATGCGTAGTTCTCAGCCACGGACTGTCTGATCGCGTTGATTCCGACCGGAAAAAGAGACATGATGCTAACCATGCCGATTCCAACTACGGCAATCGCAAGAGTCACTTCTATGAGGTTGAAAAATCTTTTCACGACAAATCCCCTAAACCAGCTGGTTCTCATGCCAAATTCCCACAATCAAGTGGTAAAACGTCAGTCATTGCTGTTAGATCTGTTGTAGCCACGGCCGTGCCGGCCGTGAACGCCCCCGACACGGGGGCGGCTACATTAAATATTTCCAATAAAGACTTAGATATTAGATCAATTGTTTCCATATGATATGCGTCCGGTATATTTATCAATTTTGATGTTTATCGCGTTGCTTGTGTTCTTCCTGACAAGCATTCCTGCCGAGGATATGCCTTCTCCAATGGTCACGAATCTGTCGCTATATGTCTGCTTGTCGCATGCAATCTTTCCATAGGGTCTGAAAACAACAGCGTTCACTCCGTCCACGGTGGCATAGCTTGCTCCGATATCACCGCACTTGACTCCGTCAACGTGTTCATGCGCCAGAGGGGAAGCCGCATAGCCGGGCACATTGTCAATATCTATTATCGCCGCCCCGACATTCATGAAATCCCAGTCCTCTCCCTGTATCCACCTCTGGAATGTATATGTAGTAACTCCTCCGACATAGTTTCCGGTGCTTCCAACTATGCACAACCGGGTTGATCTATAGCAATACTTGTCCGGAAGTCCGGACGTCGGCATTAGCAGGGCGACAGACTTCCTGTTCGTAATTGCAGAAAACCTTGCAGTTCCAAGCTTGCTGGACATGTTTCTTGCCGCAAATTCAACACCGCTCCCAGTGAGGACTTTTTCGAGGGCGGGAAGGCTGATATACATGAGGATGGCCATTAGTCCCGTGACAACAAGCAATTCCACAAGAGTAAAATTACTACGCCCCGGATATCCCCTGGAAAGCAATTCGATTCGGATTCGCGCCCTTGCGTTGGGGTAGCTGTTAACTTCGACTTTCGACTTTGTCAACATATTTATACCTGCAAAAAATCTAAAACTACACTCTTACGCCCTTGGATCATTGTAAATATAACATACCCAAAATTGTTTGTCAAGACCTTCTCTACAGTTTTTAGAGATATAAGTAATGCAGGTATTCCTACGTGCAAATTGAAAAACTACAGGCATCCAACTTCGCCGGGAGGCTACGATGGACAGGAGAATGCCTGCGTTACTTCCGCGACATAATCGTTTAACTTAGGGACTGTTATATAATAAGTGCTACATTTGCTGGCTGTTATTATGGCTTTTACCAAGGAACGAATGAGGAGCATATCCAAGGATATGTAACGATTGAATTACGCAGGAAAAAGGTGGAAGAGCGCCAGCCCTCCGGGCATACGCGTAAAGTTAATTTCTATTTCCTTTTGATTAGTAAGGATTTAACTGGTTTCACTCTTTTGAGGATG
>CAIQLG010000443.1 GCA_903872565.1 uncultured Lentisphaerota bacterium
ATCGGAGATATTCAAGCGATCCGTGTACTCGCTCTTGCCGACATAAATATGGGTGCTGGCATCCGTCCCGGGCGTGGTCACGATCGGCAGTTTGGCACCACTGATCTTCTCGATGTAGGTGTGCAATTCCAAGGCGGCCAGTTTCGCCGCGCGGGTGGGCTTGGCGGCTATCACAATGTCCGCGCAGGGCTTCCCGTCCTCAACAATGCAAGGTTTGCTGAAAAAACTAAACCATGACCACCAGGATGCGGATGGCGCGGGGGCCGACTTCACGTCTCTGACCGGCCAGACAAAGCCCGCGCCTCTTGCCTCATTGTCATTTTCACGGCTTATATCGCCCGGGAAGTCGATAAGCCATGCGCCGGCCGGCTCGCCGTCCGTAGTCGTCATCATCCAGTATGCGCCGTAGGGTTGAACGCCAGTGAATGGATCACCTTCCTTCCACTTGGCTGTTCCCTCCGTGTTCGAAAGTCTTGGACGGGGATATTTCGCGTCAATGAGACTATAATATTCCATCAGATTCGGCAGGCGCCAATCGCTGTGGCCGCCATAGTTCAGGTTCTTGCAGAAGGCTACGGCCTGTGCCCAGGTTTGCGTGGCACCCGGCAGATTCGCATTTCGCGCCCACATCAGACCGGTCAGGTTGTCCACCACGCAGTTCGTGTCTGTCTGTATTGTGAAACGCGGAACGGGACTGGTCGGAACCATCTGGGTTGCCCCTTCCCCGCGCGCCTCAACCATCCACAAGCCTATTGCCACCGTCATAACTGCGGCCAATAGCGCCCATTGCATCTTTCTCATACTATCTCCTTATGTTGGTTATTCCTGACTAGCTACCCTGTAGTATCCGTTCATAAAGTCATCCGTGTTAAAAAGTCAATCGTTCGGCTGTGTCCCACCCGTCCAGAACGGCGTGGCACTAGTGGTATGGCTCATAGAATAGGGGCGCCGCGAATCGGCGTGCATGTCGATATATAGCACATTTGCCATCCCCATGTGACTCCAGCGCAAACGGCCAGTAGATAAGACTAAGTCAATATAAGATATGTTCCAACTATAACAGTCTGCAATATAGGCAAGTCGGGCGGGGGATTTAAAGCTTGCCCCTTTGAGTTGCGGCACTTCCGCCATACATGCATTCATGCCGATGACCGCATCTATGGGGGTTTGGAAAGTTTCCGTGGCGGTGGTTTTAGTACTCAACACCGCCGGGCAGGCATAGTCGCATCTGACACCACCGTATTCCACCGTGCCAATATAGGCGGTTTTTGCCTTCACATACCCTAGGCCAGGCAGGCTATTCGAGGGGTAGTTACAACCGTCGTACCAGCACCACCAGCGCCAGCCATCAGACCATGCGGGCCGACTGTTGTTGGTCCAGATCATCGACGGCATCCAGCTGTCATAATCCATTGAGTAGAAGTTGCATGCAGATCCGAGGTTCTTGAGATTGTTGAGGCAGCTGATCTGTTTTGCCATGTCCCTTGCTTTTTTAAGTGCAGGCAGCAACATCCCCATGAGGATGGAGATGATCGCAATCACCACGAGCAATTCGATCAGGGTGAACTTGATCGAATGTGCCCTCGTCTTCGTTTGAATCGCAATGTGATTATTCATTTTCTCAAATTACTCCTCAAATTTTTCAGAATAGCTTCTCTTTTCTCCTTGAAACATATGAGATAAACTTATCGAAT
>CAIQLG010000444.1 GCA_903872565.1 uncultured Lentisphaerota bacterium
GGGCTCCATAAGCTTGGGAAAAAGCCTTTGTTTCCATTTCTGTCTATTGCGGGTTCTCTCAGTGACCACCAGGGAACTCCGCCGTCTCCGAGCCCCGAACCGCGTGTCGTCGGGAAAAGCCAGAACTGAAGGGCGAGTCCGGCCTTGTCCGCGTATTTGAGCATTTCATCCGTGATGCGCCAGTCATATTTACCCGGGGCCGGCTCAATCTCTTCCCATGGAATATTTGCACGGAGATACTGACAGCCCCTCCGCTGCATTTCGTCACAGAAAAATCTGAATTCATCCGATATCTGCGGTTTCTGGAACGACCAGTACGTAGAGAAACCGTAAGTCTCTGATTCTACGCGATTTCCAGGAATGACTCTTTCTGTTGACTCCGCCGATGCGATGAGATCGTTCTCAATAAATAAAGAGTATTGGTGGATTCCTGCGCAACGACTGATTTGCGGACAGCTTATTTTTTTAATAGCCATGGGATTGATTGAAACGGGAGGACTTTTCCATACTGTCTCCTTCTCCAGGCATAAATGCATTTTGCTGATGCGAATTTCGCAGTCCGAGATATTTTTGAGAAGAATTGAAATCCCCTTTGTCTCGCCTTCACGGGAGACTGGTTGAACATCAATGGCGGCCGCGAATTTCGCAGGCTGAAGCCATTTTATTATTTTTAGTACAACGCTGTTTATCCCCTTCCATCTGCGTGTCAGGAGTCCCGGATCAAATTTCCACGGCTTCTGATATGCGCCGTCAACATTTTCCCTTGGTTCTCCGCCGATGAAGCCGATTACTGCGAATTTCGCACCGAGGAATTTCTCGCATTTTCTTTCCACCACCGCGATCGAGGATGAGTTTTCTGCATGGCTTGCGGAATGAATCCTGATGAGCGGATATGTGATGTCCGGAGGAAATGCTGTCACGCGGAGTCCCGGAATGGCCTTTCCCTCGAAGAACGGCGTATCCTCTAGCATTCCGATAATTTCCCTGCCTTTTGGTGTGAGTCCTTCAATCCCGGGACGATCTGAACTTATGTTGAAATCATCGTAGCATCTTGTCAGGTGGAAAGGAGCCGCCTGCATGTTTTTGAGAGGGAACCACTTGTCCTTATTGGGAAGGTCTCCGAGAAAAAAGAGGGAGCCGCCATCCGCATGGTATTTGACGAGGGAGGCGAGTGCCCTGTCCGAAAAATTTCCTCTCACATAGGGGAGAATGACAATGTCGCAAATTTTTCTTTTTAAGGTTTCGATGTCTTTGTGATTCAGGATAATACAGCTTATTCCGGAACTCCCGAGCAGATCCTCGACATCGCCTGAATCATATTCAGGCATAGCCTGGAAAGATCTGTCCCGGAAGATTCCGCAAACTGATTTTCGAAACTTATCCATGTTTATTTTTTTCCATTGTTTTCCGGCCTGTCCGGGAGGAGGAGTCCGAAGACGGCCATTGACTGGGCCTGTGTCGCTGAAACACCTTCGTTCATGGATATGGCGAAATTGCAGTCCACAAACGTATAGAGAGACGCAAGATTCTCCTTGATTTCCGGGTAGGCTGTCTCTTTTATCTTATACCCTTCGCCTGATTGTACGGGGCCTTCCACCTGTTGTCCTTCGACGACTTCGCCGGAGACTCCAAAGCGGCTGCTGTGAAGTGGCGCCACGACCGCGCGTAAACCAGCTCCGACAATGTAGCTGCGGCAGAGCGGGTTCGCCCCGAGGGTGTTGTCGCAGGTGCGGATTATCCAATATAGATACTTCTTGTCGCCTGTCAGTTTGTATGCCTGTATTATGGGATTAAGGTTGTTTTCATAGGCGCCTGTTCCCCAGTTGATCGGAGCCCATGGATGTCGTATGAAGGCGTAGGACATTGTCGAGCAGTACTTTATGAATTCGTCCGCCCTTCTTATAATTGCCTTCTTTATTGCACCCTGTATTGCAGGATCTGCGAGTTCCGCAGGGCATGATGCATATGCCCAGGCGGGATCCTGCATGTCGTATATCCTGTATACTTCAAGGTCGGCATCTGGCTTTTTGGCCCATATGCATATTTCGAGGAAGTCCTTGTTGTATTTCGGATCTTTTGTCGTATGCAGGAGTTGTGCCGCAGCATAAGCTTTCGGAGGAGCTATATGAAAGCCATAAAACCCGGCATCAGCAGACTTCAGCGGATTCTTCACACCCCATCCATACGCCTTGACCGCTTTTTCCAGGAAGCTGTCCGCTTCGGCTGTTTTCCCATTTGCGCGCCAGAGCCTCGAGGCCTGAGCCATCATGCCCGCGAATATGAATGCGCCTTTGGCATCCTTGGCGTATGCGTAATCTTTTTTCGTATCAAGCTCGACTGTCTGTATGAAATTTGGATCTCCGTTGGACTCGGTGCCATTGCGGACTCCTCCGTCCTTGTCCTGCAGGTCAATCCAGAGCCTCAGCGCCCAGAAGGCTTCGTCGAGAATGTCCGGCAGCCCATTATTCTTTTCCGGGATATTAAGCTGGCCGTCAAAGAATTTCTGAGGTGCCATCTCATATGCGTCCATCAGCTTCTGTGCTATCTCGTAGTGGGAGCGAGGGTTGTAGTCTCCGGCATCGTGATGTCCGCCATACGCCTGTATGACTACAGGTCTTTCTGCGGGATGCGGAGTCGCAAGCGCCCTGATTTCCTTGTTATCAAGAGTTCTAGAATATATTCTGAAGTCTGAGAAGAAAGCGTTTCCTGATTCGTCTCCATTCAGAGCGGCGACTGTCAGTGGCCCTGATATGGATTTGTCCATCTCCCCGACAGGTTCAGTGGACATTGCAAATCCGTTTTCATAAAGAGATAATTTGCGTGGCACCTTTCCGGCGGGGTCAAGAGTTGCTGTAATATGCATCCATGTTCCGTTGGCAGGGCGGCTGATCTTGGCTGCGGGCAGGGCTGCGTTACCTTTGCCAGCCATAAGTATCGGCACCCCCCAGGATGATCCTAGCACGAATCGGTTGGCGGACTTTTCTCCAAGAGAAAAAAATCCTTCATATTTCTGCCTGTTTTCCTTCTTCATCCAGAAGGAAACTGTGAGTCCATTCGAGATATCAATGTTGATTTCGCCTTTCGCTCCGTTATTGCCTCCATCGGATGTGGGGCCGTAGCATTTTCCTGCGTTGAACATCTTAGTATCATTGTCGCTGAATCTCGCTTTTTCGCTTATCGGAGTGAGATCAAATCCTTTCCCTGAAGAATCCTTGAAATCGCCATTGAAGAGATATCTCGCGACCAGAGCCGGATCCTTCTCAAGTGCATCAGACGCGGGATCAGCGATATCGGATGTCTTCTCATAGATGGTCTTCTCGGGCAAGGCTTCCCCTATGTCGTGCTTTTCCGTACTGTTCTGGGAAGTAAGGATAAGGCCCTTATTATGACATGCTATCCTGTGCCAGTTGGAATACGGAGGCTTCAATTCGATGCCGCAGCGCTGTGCAAAAACTCCATATGATTGAATGTTGAAGGCTTTCACATAGGCATCGTCGCCTATATCGAAAGGAAGGCTGCATCCGACCCCTGGCACAGATATGAAATAGCGTCCAGGTACCTTGAATGCCGTGAAATCAAGAAGATAAACGTTTTCCCCTGAATGATCAACAGAATGGACACCCTCGTCAAGCATCCCCGAACGGTGTATGAGCTTTGAGTTCGAACTGAACACCGGCGCGCCCCCTTTTTCAGAGATAATATGGAACGCGGGAGCGTTCTCGAAAGCGAGAGCCGGCCCCATTTTCGGCACCTGATCTGCTGGAGCAGCCGCTTCCCCTGCACCTTTTCCAGAACCGCCGCCAGATTTCTTGTCGCCTCCCTCCGCAAGTTCTTCCCCCTGCGATTTCACGTTTTGTAGATTGTTCCAGAAATTACGCTCGCCTATTTTTCCGTCGTCAGCACCCGACGCTTCCCCCGCGCCCGCCTTGATCTCCGGGAAAGAGCCCATCCAGCGTCCGAGATATGCGATCTTGACCGGAGAATCAGTCAGATATCCTATCTGGTTGACCTTGATCGAATCGCTGAATGTCTTAGCGTCATTGAATGTGACTGTCGCGGAATTCGCAGAATTGCAGAGTTTTTCCGATATTTCCACAGATATGCGGTCTCCGCTATTGAATTTTTCAGAAAGCTGGAGGAATACTTCGTGCATTGGGATCACAGCGAAAGGCCAGCCTACAGGAATATAGCTGTCCACTTTTGTTATCCTGCCCAGATTGATGATTTTTACGGACTTGCCATTGATCATAGTATTGTAGTTTTCAGGCTTTGATGCCTCCTTTGGATTGAAGTTCGGACCAAACTCGAGCTTGATCACGCCGTTTCCGACCGGCATTATCTGACGGAGCCCCAGGACTGCGAGATCTACCGAGTTGTCAGGCGCCTGCGGAACCTGTCCTGTCTTGAAGGCAAAACTCTGGGCGGTATGCGTGCCTGTCACCATTCCTCCTCCTACTCCCTGTCCTATCACATGGTATCTGGCTCCGTCTTTCATGGGAAACGGGATCTGCAGCGCGACGATAAGCCTTTCGAATTTCTGGAATGGCGCGCCATTCACAGCCTCGCAATCAAGCTCTTTTTTAACTTCCGCCTTGACCGGGGTCACAAACTTGTCGTAGGCGTAGTTCGGATCTTCCTCGCTTATGATTCTGTATGATAGCGGGTTTTCCGCAGAGTTCGTGACGCTCATCCCGATTCCAACCTCGATCTTGTCAGCCGCAAGAGGACGCGCATACCTTAAGCCCAGCGATGTCCTGACGGCTGTTCTGTTGTTGGCAAGCGAACGGAATTCGCCAACTCCAGCAAGGCATGCCTGGAATTGCAGGATTGCGCCTGCCATGATCGAAAGAGCTAGAGTTGCAGACAAATGATTTCTTTTCATGAGATCTCCTATGTTTATGTTAGTGTTAATTTATACTAGTGTGACTCATCACATCTCGCTACCAAGATATCTCCAGTAGGCATATTCCCAGTAACCTACAGGTTTTGCATTGCGATAATTGGACCTCTTGAATGTTCTGGCGCTGCCGTCGAAAAAAGCTACCCCGAAAACACGTTTGAAGTGATGAGGATACTTAGGATCAATGTTCCATTGGCTGGTAAAATCTGTGTCACAAATAATGAAATACGAAGAGGGCTTCTGCACCCAGCTGGTTTTCCTTCTGCCTAAAAATTCGCCGGAGTTGGCATTTAAGTCCCATCTGACAAAGGAATCCCTATAAATACCACACCGCTCCGGACGGTCATTACTATTATTGACATCACTCGCGGTATTGTTCAATGGTCCCCACCATTTTACTCCGGCGGGGCACATGAATGGCAACATTTTATTGCGATAGTTCTTAAACGGATATCCGCCCATTACCATATCGACATCTTTTACACCATAGTAGCCATACATTTTCTGCCAATATCCATCTCCATCCCATCCTCCCCAGGGATTAAGCACATTTGAAGAGCCCTCCGGGCAATATTCATTACAGTCGCTGGTGTAATTGATGACGGCGAGGCCGTGAGCTTTGTGATTGCTGATGCATTGTATCATGGTTGCCTGATCTTTCGCCGCCTTAAGGGCTGGGAGCAGGAGGCTGGCCAGAATAGAGATTATTGCTATCGTAACCAGTAGTTCGATTAAAGTAAACTTTTTGCGCATGAATGATTTAAACATCGATTTCTCCTCATAGACCATACCGGAAGCAAGGTTTTTCCGCAAGAGCTTTTCCAGGCAAATTCCATATTCCGGCTTCCGGCCATCTACATATATGTTCTGACTCATGATAAACCTTCCTTCATAATAATAAACTTGCTCCTATCCTCTCAATTCGGATACTGCGTCAAGATTCAGGGCAGAATAAAAGTTTTACTGCCCATCAGCACAATGCATTCATTAATTCCCTTGTTTTCGACATGGCCATCCACCGCCACTACATTGAACCTGTTGTCATGCCCAGGTAGAGCTCCCTCCGTGTCATAATGGTGGGCATCCCGTGCAGTCCAGTAGTAGTCGAAACATGCGGCAAGACGAGAAGGGCTATAGCAGAATATGCGATTATTTGATTCATCCCATCCTCCTGATTTCTTAGTGCCAAGCCTTGACGTTTTTGCCCCGTTCAGACTTTTCGCATCCCTCACTCCCGCATCCCATGCGGCATAATAGCTCCTGAATCCTGGACGCGCCCATCCACCGTTTGGATAAGCGGGCCATTTCAACATATTTACCATCAGCCACCTGTCGCAAATCAGTTTTTTCCTCTGCGGACCGGATGGCGCTTCTGTCCCGCCTGGTTCCCTGGAATAATCGAGCATAAGTTCGTTGTACATGAAGGCGCTCCCGTAACGCATCATCCCTGCAGCATTGTCGCTGGGGGGAAGCCAGGCATCACAGTCATTTATATACATGTTAAGGCAGGAACCTATCTGTTTGAGATTGCTTGCGCAAATAATGGACATCGAACTGTCCTTGGCTTTTTTGAGAGCCGGCAGAAGCATTGCCGCAAGGATGGCTATTATTGCAATTACCACCAACAACTCAATGAGTGTGAAGGCCATCGAGCTGCAGTGCGGCTGTAGTTTTGAAATCAGATAATGTTTTTTCATGGTATGCTCCTCCTCTTTATGATTAATATTAGCTTAATATTAGATAAAGTCAAGTAACTATTTAAAAATAATCGCAATTTATTTATTAATCACTTGTATTTATGAAAATGGAATTAAACATTAAGTTAATAATTAATCAGAAAGGGTTTAATATGTCACAGAAAAAGATAGCAGAACATCTTGGAATTTCGACCGCTGCAGTATCGAACATCCTTCGGGGAAAGGGAAGATTCTCTGACAAGACGAAAGGGCTGGTCCTGGACAAACTGAGGGAATTCGGTCTCCGCCCAAAGTTTGTCTCCCGCCCGGTAATATGCCTGCATGACAGAGTCTTGCCTGATGATGCCCATACGGCGCTTCACATCTTCAATTACTTCAACGGGATACGTGTGGCCCTCTCACGGGAGGACATGGAGACCAGGATCGATTTCATACACTGCAAATCGGACAGCCCCGACCGTTTCATGGAGAGGACTGCGAGGATGATTGACAGCCACAATCCTTCCGGAGTAATTCTCGATTCGAATATCCAGTGCTGTGAAGATATTGCAAGGATGATTTCCGGCAAAAAGATCAACACCATAATATTTGGGCATGAACGTGACTTCCAGGAATTTTCCACGGTGATGACGGACAGTTTCAACGGCGCCCTGGATGCCGTCAAATACCTTATAGACAAGGGGCACACCAGGATAGGGACTATTCGCTGGAATTCCTCGGGGACACCCAATTCGATCAAGAAGTTCTCGGCTTACAAGTGTGCCCTTGCCGAGCGCAACATCCCGTTCAATCCGGATTACGTTGTTGAGGCGGTCTCTTCAAACTCAAAATTGGATGATGTCTCAAAACGCCCGGGAAGAGATGCTCTTGCAAGACTCTTGAAGCAGGCCGGGAAAAATCCCCCGACGGCGATTTTTATTGAAAACAGCTTTGTAAGTCATTCTCTTTTATATCCCCTGAAAGCGGACCATGGCAAGCTTCCCAGAGATGTCATGGATACTGAGTTCATCCATTTCGAGGACACAAACCTTTCAGCCGCGGCTCAAATCATGAGCGGAAGACTCAACTACGATGAACCGTCTCTCCAGTGCTGCCACGTTGACTGGGAGAAGATGGGCAGGATCGCAGGCGACCTTATGATCCGCATGATCAAGGTCGGCGACAGTTCCATTCATTCGATAAGGATAAAGCCCGAGCTCAAATGTTTCCATTCCGGAAAAATGTATCCTCTGGCAGGGCCAGATTTGCCATATCGCTGATCATTGGAAGACGCGAAGGCTTGGAGAGATGCTGATGTAAAACTTATTTCTTGACAGCACCTAAAAGAAAAATGGATCAAAACCCCTTGTGAAATCTGAACTTGAAAAATGTTCCCGGAAGAATATCTTAATGGGTTCGAAATTCGGGGATTAAGGAAAGGCGAAAAATGTTCACAGGGCTGATTCAAAACAGGGCCAGAATTTTAAAACGGCGTTCCGTGGGAAAATCCGCGAGAATCGCAATCGGGCTTGAAGAGCCTTTTTCCGATCTGAAGCGGGGCGAAAGCATCGCGGTCAATGGCGTTTGTCTCACTCTCGAAAAATCCGAGAACGGCAAAATCCTGCATTTTTTCATGCTTCAGGAAACTTTGAAAAGAACTAATCTTAATGGGCTTCCAATTCGTTCGCAGGTCAATCTCGAAAGAGCGTTGAGGGCGGAAGACCGGCTTGGCGGGCACATTGTAACCGGACACATTGACGGTGTCGCAGAAGTCAAAAAACTTGCGAAATCCGGTTCCGACTGGAAAATGTCCATCGAATTCCCGGAAGAACTCGCCTCGATGATTGCACTTAAGGGAAATGTCGCCCTTGACGGAGTTTCTCTGACAGTTGCGGAACTCGCAGGGCAAATCCTGACAGTTCATCTTATCCCTGAGACATTCAAGGTGACTGCTCTGAAGGATCGGAAGGCAGGCTCCTTGATCAACATGGAAACAGATATTCTGGCAAAATATGTCCGCAGGATTCTTGATGCGGGAAAATTAGAGCAGGGCAATACAACCAGGAAACGCCTTGATCCGGAGATGCTTCGGAATGCCGGCTGGGAACTGTGAAGAAGAAATGGATTGCTGGATTATTGCGGGGGAAAAACCTTGCGGCGAATTTATGAAAATAGGTCTGGTTTCGATGAAACCAGACGTGCCAGGTTTAATCGGTACTTGGCCTACTAAAAGCGACCAAGCTATTTCTTGTAATTTTTCAAAAGAGACTGGATGCAGAACATAATCATAGAAAAACCGTACAAGTTCATTCCCCCGAGACGCGGGAAAATCTTACCTGCTCTGATGAGGCGTTTTTATGTCCCGCATTATCTTAGGAGCACATACGGTGTCGAGTCCTGGAAATTTATCGGACTTGAAAAACTCAAGAAATCGGTGGAGGCTGGAGATGGAATCATTCTCGCCTCGAATCATTGCCGCCCCTGTGATCCCTTTTTTATTGCACTCCTTGCCGGGGAACTGGGGCTTCCCGTCTTCATTATGGCGAGCTGGCACCTTTTCATGCAGAACAGACTGATGGGCTGGCTTCTTCCGAGGGTTGGAATTTTCAGCATGCACCGGGAGGGACTTGACCGCGAGGCCATAAAATGCGCAATAGACATACTTGTCGAGTCCGAACGGCCTCTTGTCATATTCCCGGAGGGTGTAGTTTCTAGGACAAATGACAGGTTGAACAATCTCATGGATGGAACAGTTTTCATCGCGAGAAAAGCCGCCAAAAGCCGCCAGGAACTGGGAAAAAAGGGGAGGGTAGTCATACTGCCGGTTGCAGTCAGATATTTCTACAGGGGAGATATAAACAAGTCCCTTCCTCCGGCTCTCGAGGATATGGAAAGACGGCTTTCCTGGAAAGCTCAGTCGGAACTCGCCATCCCTGAAAGAATTAAAAAGATTGGACAGGCGCTTCTCACACTCAAGGAATTTGAATATTTAGGCAGTCCACAGTCTGGCTCCACTTCCGCCAGGATAGCATTTCTCATAGACAGGATAATCGTCCCTCTCGAGGATGAATGGCTCAAGGGGAAAAAAGAAGCCGACATCATATCCAGGGTGAAGGCCGTGAGAACCGCAATCATGCCGGAAATGGTTTCCGGCGAAATGACCGAGCCTGAGCGTTCACGGCTCTGGGCGCAACTTCTTGATCTGTACCTTGCCCAGCAGCTGTATCTTTATCCTCCGAACTATTTCAGCAATCCTCCGACACACGAGCAGATTCTTGAAACTGTGGAACGTTTCGAGGAGGACTTGACTGATGAAGCAAGGATATACAGGCCTCTCCATTTGCTTGGGCAGGTCGGCGATCCGATAGAGGTGGGTACGGTAAGAGAGCGGGGGAATGGAGGCGAGCCGCAGATGCTGGAGCTCAGGGCTCAGATCGAGGGAATGCTTCAGAACATGAAAGGAAAGAGAAGTGAATTCAAATGAGAATACAGCACCTGCGGCCTCGACCAGGCTCAGGGATTTTACCATGCTGGCTATTTCTCTCGGGATCATTGCAGTGTTGTTTTATTGTTTGTCCGGAGAATCTGCCCGCGGCATGAAGCCTGGGATGAAATATGGGCTGCGCATTGGAATCATTGTTTTTTCTCTGGTCGGATGGTTCAGAAGCCAGTCACTAATCGCCTCCAGAGCAATGGATTCCGAAAAAATATCCGACCGCCTGCACGATGTGACAGCCTCGCTGAACACATATCTACATAATAATCCCCAAACAGCGGACAGACTGCTTGTCGCCTCTTCATTTCTTATTGACCTGTTCGGAATATTCCTGATTTTTTCGGCTGTCTTTGGACAGACGATGAGACCATTCGTAGGGCTGCTCATGGTTTTTCTGATGAGACAGGCGTGTCAGGCCGTATGCGCATTGCCGACTCCGCCGAAGATGATTTGGCGTTATCCTGGATTTCCATCCCTGCTTGTGACATATGGTGTGGCGAACGACTATTTTTTTTCCGGGCATACCGCCATCGCCGTTCTCGGCGCGATCGAAATTTTCAGGATATGTCCGCTGTGGGTGGGGCTGATTGCCGTTGGAGTCGCAATCTTTGAAGCAGTTACGGTAATTGTCCTGAGGGCGCACTACACGATGGATATCTTTGCGGCGGCCGTCGCGGCATTGGTCGCGGCCGGCCTCGCCGCCTGCCTATGCGGGTGAATATCCCTTCCGATTTAAATCATTCCCTAGAATGTGCGGAATATAAAATCAAGCCATGTCCGCTATCTTCAATGCTATCCCCTTCTTCCGGAGAGATGCACATAAATGTTTCGGAGCATTCGAGTCGGTTATAAGCGTCAATGGAATTTCATCGGTCTTCAGGAAGGCCCTGAACGCGACCTTCCCCAGCTTAGAACCGTCGGCAAGAATGACGCATCTGTCGGAATTCATTGCAGCAATATGCTTTATGGCGCCTTCAGCCGTACTGTCGTCAGTCAGCCCCCTTGCAAGATCTATTCCAGTGGTTCCCAGAAAGGCGATGTCGAAGTGGTAGGAGGACAGTGCCGCCTCTGTCGCCTGGCCGGCAAAGGCACTTATGTTGCGGTGCAGTTCGCCGCCCGGAACGATGAGGCGGATGTTTGCCTTGGATGCGATCGCATTCATGCTGTCCAAGGAATATGTGAACACCGTCAGATCGGGTTTCTCCTCGATCACATCCGCAAGGAACCGGCAGGTGGAGCCACAGTCCAGGAAAATCTTGTCCCGGGGGCTTATCATGGACGCGGCAAGACTTGCTATCGCCCTTTTTTCCTTTATCGCAATCAGGGCCCTTGAGCTGACATCCTTGATTGCATTAGGCAAGTCATTCAGCATCGCTCCGCCATGCACGCGTTTCAGGCTGCCAGCCTTTTCGAGCCATATGAAATCACGCCGGATCGTGATTGGGGAAACATTGAGCATGGCCGCCAACTCCTCGGGGGCGGCAAAACCTCTTGAACAGACGTAGTCGAATATTTTTCTTTTCCGTGGATCCATAAACTATCGCCTTCTACCATCTGGCAACCATAACCACCAGTCGATCCCTGTCAAGCCAAGTCGCATGTCAGTAAATGATAATACATGAATAATATTTATCAATATTATAATTTCATAAAAAATATTTTTTATAGCTTGAAATGCCTTCCGCGCCATGATAATATAATTTCATATAAGATAATTATAACACACAGGAGCCATCAAACATGCATCTCAATCCGATGGTAGAACTGCTTCGAAAAGCCAGGGCCGGCGGATATGCCGTCCCGTCGTTCTGCGTATGGGGATCCGCGAGCATCGCGGTAGTACGGCGGACGGCAAACCGGCTGAAGGCGCCCGTGATAATCATGACCAGCTCATTCGAGCTGAAATTCTTTTCGCCTGCCGAGATTGCGAGGATGGCGAAGGCCGAGGAGTTCGAATCGCCGGCGGCATTGCTTCTCGACCATGGGGATTCCCCGGAACTTGTACATGCCTGCATCGATGCCGGATACACTTCGGTGATGCTGGACTATTCACTTCGACCTTTCAACGAGAATGCCGGTGCCCTCAGGGAAGTCGCCAGGTCGGCACATCCGTTGGGAATAACGGTGGAGGGCGAACTCGGCCATGTGGGTAAGGCAAATTCAAGCGCGGCCGAGGGCGATGCATCATCCACGCTCACAGATCCGGATGCCGCTGCAAGAATTGTAGCGGAAACAGGTATTGACGCGCTGGCCGTTTCCATAGGGAATGCTCACGGACAATATTTTAGACTTCCGAGATTTGATTTTGAACGTCTCGAAATGATTTCGAAGGCATTGCCTGGCTTCCCGCTCGTCCTACACGGCGGCTCCGGGACTCCCGAGCTGGATTTGAAGAAGGCGATTAGCCTCGGCATAAGCAAGGTCAACGTGGCGACGGAACTCGTACAGGCCTTCAAGAAATCGCTCTTGTCGCAATGGAACACGGAGCCAGTTCCCTGGATGCCAGTTTCCATCGCGGAGGCCACGGAAGCCATGGTTCCAGTGGTCGAGAAATGGATCAGGCTTACAGGCGCGGCTGGAAAAGGATAATAGTTTAATCACACAAAACGGACATATTGGGTTCACACTCCCGCTATTGACTTAGTCTGTTTTCTATTTCTTCCGGAATCCGCCTTAGACTTATGTTCTCCCCGACTTCAACTGTGCCATGTTCCTACCCGGATAGGAAGATACGGCTTCCGATTTAAATCATTCCCTGTTGTTAGCACAGTAGTCTGATTTTACCGCACAAACCATGTCTTCCTTCGTGTACTATTTTCGAAACTTGCTATAATAACTGTATCGGGAAAAGCAAGCTACAAGATCCGGGGAATGGCGGCCACTTTTCCTTGCCGTTGTTGCCTGATCACAGATACGACCCCGATGTCCTCCGACCCCGATGTCCTCCGACCCCGATGTCCTCGAACCCGATAAAGAAAAGAAGAGGGATTACTGGGGGATTGCTTGTAAATTTATCTGGGAAGGTTAATTTAACACATCAGGTTAGTGAACATTTACCGAAATTCCGATTTAAGAGGAAAGAGTTAAACGCAAATGATTATTCCTGGACTAGTGTCAATAACATTCAGGAGACTTCCTCCAAGGGAGATCGTCCGGCTTGTATCTGAGGCCGGGCTGGCATGTATCGAATGGGGCGGAGACATCCATGTCCCCCACGGAAACCTGAATGCTGCAAATGAAGTACGGGGAATGTCGGAGGACAGCGGCATAGCCGTCGCATCCTACGGCTCCTACTACAGGGCGGGGTTAAGCGAGGACGCAGGGCTCCCCTTCTCATCTGTCCTGGAGACTGCGTTAGCGCTGAATGCTCCAGGGATCAGGGTTTGGGCCGGGAATAAGAACTGGGAGGATGCCGATTCTTCTTTCAAGAAAAATGTAATTGACGACCTCCTCAGGATAGGATGCATGGCATCTTCTTCCAAGATCAGTATCAGCCTGGAATACCATGGAGCAACACTGACGAGTTCAAACGAGTCTGCCCTCAGTCTTGCAAAAGAGCTTGCAGGCTCAAATGTCTTTTTCTACTGGCAGCCGCCGGTTGGGAAAGATTTTGCGTATTGTGCGGACGGGCTGGTAAAGCTGCTGGATTTGGTCTCCCATGTCCATGTTTTCCATTGGGCTGCTGAAGGTGGTGGGATTGCAAGGATGCCATTGGCAAAGGGCGGCAGGGAATGGTCGAAGTACTTTGAAATCCTATCTTCTTCAGGCGGGAACCATTCAGCGATGCTAGAGCATGTCAGGGACGACAGCCCTGAACAGTTCCTTGAAGATGCCGCAATTCTTAAAAAAATGACACGCATTTAAGTTCGCAGGCAGGGTATGCATTGAACTCGACCTCGACAGGCAGGGCGTCCCCCTCTCGTCTAACTCCCATATGCCAACGGCCGGACTGCATTGCCAATGCCCGCCCACTGAGGGGGCAATCTGTCACACCCCTATCTTCTCAAATATTTTCATATCCAGCGAGTGGCTTGGAAATATGTCGAATTTGGCTTGGACAAATATCTACATGGCGGCTTATTTCAGATCCACTATCTTCCCTGGGGGGATATCGGTCAGCTTGCCGTCTACGCTGACGCTGACTGTAATTGCGCTTGGATTATAGACGGTCTTCAGGTTTGCCGCAATCACGACACGTTTTCTGGCGGCTTCATAATCGAACAGTTCGATATTGGTGCAGTACCAGACATCCGGCTTGCCGGAAAGCGGTTTGAATATCCGTTCGAGATCAGCCCAGTCGCATCCTTCATGGTCGAATTCATATGTATGTCCCCATATGTAGAAAACACCCGAATAGCTCTTAATGCTGTAAAGATTTTCAAAATTTTCATTTACGGGACATGGATTTTTTGAATACATGTGTGCCGTGGATGCCCAGGCAAGTGGTTCGGCAGGCGGAAAACAGCGGGTGCTGTTTTCAACTGTCCGTGAATAAACTATTCCTATCTGACGCAAGACATTAATCACTTTTTCATCATACGCCCCGTTGGGATATGCCATCCCGCGGACGGGATATCCGACAAGATCTTCGAGAGCCTTCCGATCCTCAATGACTTCCATGGCAATCTGGGCCGGGTCAAGTCTCGTCAGGCTAGGGTGGGTCACAGTATGCGCGGCAACCTCGTGTCCCTTGTAAAGATCTGCGACTTCGCATGCATCTATGCGGCCTGAAGATCCCGTTGCGGGCTTGCCGGTCCTGAGAAGACGCCCGGAATTTAAATTGAATGTCCCCTTCAACCCCCATTCGTTGAATGCCTTCACGACGCGTCTGTCCTGTAGTACAGCGTCGTCAAAGCTTGTTGTGACGGCAATTCTTTTTCCGAACGGGAAAAATGGGATCTCGACTCTTGAAGGAATTTTTGAATCGCTCATATTAGTCCTTTCCTTATTTTCTTCTGAAGCATTGCTACAAGACTGCAAACATGTGGTCTGAAGAACACGTCTGACTAACTGATAGGAATTTTGATTCTTACCGTGGAGAACACTAAGCCGGGAGGATTGAAGATTCAATGGGAAAACACTGGTAAACGGTGAAAATTCTCCCTTGTCGGCATCTATTTCACTTGTTTTCCTCCGATGGCAATCAGGCACTGGGCATTTAGGCCATACGGGCCGCCGTTGAAATCGCCGCACAGTTTAACATCCGTGAAACCGGCGCATTCCATCCGGTACTTCAGCTCCTGCCCGGAATAAATGGTTTGAGACTTCAACCTCATAAATGTTGAGCTTCTCTAAGGCCTGTCCGAACTTTGCGAAAAACTCGATCTGCGCCTTCAACTGCAAAGCGTTTTTTCGAGCGTGTAAGGCCGCCCTGGGAAACCAACATCCTTGCCGCAATGTCCGAAGAGGCATCCTAGTTCTGCAATACTTTATCGGCAAGCGGTTTTATCCTGACGGGATTAAGTATGGATAAAGGTGAAAATGATTGGGCATAAGGCAATAGCATCGGGCCGAGCTGACGGATTACAGAAACTGCCCGAATGAAAATCTTAAATAGGCAATGGGAATATCCCCCACTTGAAAAGATTCCTATCCAACGTATTGTCCAGAGCAGACATTATATAAATTGAAAAGTTTAAGGAGAACAAGATGAAAAGGAATATTTTTATTGGGATGATCTTTGTTGCGGGTCTTTTTGTGTCGGGAATGCTTGTCGCGGCGGATGAAACACCGAAAAAAGACGAGTTCAAAATGCCGAAGAATCCTGTTATGGTGATGGAGACCAATCAGGGGACAATCAAGATGAAACTGTTTCCGGAAGTCGCTCCACTTGCCTGTGAAAACATGATAAGGCTTGCGGAAAAAGGATACTATGACGGGCTCACTTTCCACCGTGTAATTAAAGGGTTCATGATACAGGGCGGGGATCCCAGGGGCAACGGGACAGGTGGAGAATCCATATGGGGGAAAGAGTTCAAGGATGAGTTCTCCGACAAGGCGAAATTTGACCGCAAGGGGATTCTCGCGATGGCGAACAGGGGATCGGCCACTAACGGGAGCCAGTTCTTCATAACCGTATCTCCAAGGGAAGGTCTGAATGGGAGACACACGATTTTTGGTGAAGTAATATCAGGCTATGATGTTGTCCAAAAGATCGAGACTGTAAAGGTCGAAGGGAAAAATAATAAGCCCCTCGAGGACCAGAAAATAATCAAGATGTACCTTGACAAAGGCGGAGATGCGACTCCTGCTCAAGCTAAACCTGAAGTAAAATAATTGAAGCCTACGGAAATCCACCTATTTGGTTGACGAGATGGATTGTGATGAGTTCGCCAAGGCGGACGAATTTCAGGACTGCACAGACGAAATCTGATGGACAGATCAAGCTTGGCCGCTTCGGCAGTGCAGTGTTAAACCTGAAATAGGAAAAGCCCCAAATTCAGAACTCCTGATCCGTGGAAATTGCTGTTGTTGCGATTTATCGGTATCGGGGTCGAATATTCTTCCCATGCAGCGATTCCGATACCGACAGCGACCCCGATTGATGCAAATTCCACATAGGTATTTTCCACAGAATTATAAGTTTCCCTATGCGGGGCAGGAACACTGAAACTGTTCAATGGTGCGAGAAGCAGCGTTCCGGGGCGTGGACAAGCGAGACTCCGAGTTCGTTGGCCCGCTTGATTACCTCGGCATCCTTGATTGATCCTGGAGGAGCGATGATGGCTTTCACCCCGGCATTGGCGGCGACTTCCACAGCATCGGGAAACGGAAAGAATCCATCGCTTGCCATAACGGAACCCTCTATGCTTTCGGCTCCCTTGTATTTGTGCTGATATTTCCAGACAGCCTGTTCGACCGCCCCCACCCTGTCCTGTTCGCCAGTTCCGACGGCGAGCGTCTGACCATTGCGGACAATGACTACTCCGTTCGAACGGACGTTGAGATTTATGTACCATGCGGTGAGGAGATCCTCCTTCTGTGCATCGGTGGCGGGAATTTCAGATTTCACAATTCCAATTGTCTTGTTCTCGGCCTGGGCAGGTTTTATGTCGGCAACGGATTTCAGATTGGTGAGAAGCGGCGCGGCAACGACTATCGAGCCGTCCGCGAGGACCTTTAGCGTGTAATGCAGTTCCTGTTCATCACCGACAAATTTCGGCAGTCTTGAAATTTCGCCGCATTTTATTATCCTGATCTGCTTGTTCAGCTTGAACCTTTCCGAGTCGTTGAAGATCGCAAGGGCTCCATCTTCGAAACCTGGCGCGACGACACATTCCACAAAAGTCCCCATGATTTCTTCGGCGGTTGCGGCATCAACTTTGACATTGAAGGCCACCACGCTTCCGAATGCGGCCCGGTGGTCGCAGTCGCGGGCACGGGAATAGACCTCCTTCAGAGTCTGATTTCCTCTCCTGACGGCGGCGCCGCTCGGATTCACATGCTTCATGACTGCACAGGCAGGCTTCGAAAAATATCTTACTATTCCGAGAGCATACGAGATGTCTTCGAGATTCGTCTGCGAGAGGCCGCTCTTGCCTGTCTTGAGGATCTGCATGCCGGCAATCGGACATTCAGTGTTTTCGGGGCGGTAATATCCCGCCGGCTGGTGCGGATTAGTACCGTATCTGAGATCATCCACCTTGACGAATTTCCTGCCGCATATTTCGACGGATTCCGGGAAGGAACCCACATTTTTTGTAAGATAGGAATTCCTTCCGATCGAATTTTGATCCGACATTTATTTCACTCCTGTTTTTTTATGTGATGAGAAAGAATGAAATCTAGGTTTGATTTTTTTAAAAACAAGGGTTAACTATACTAGTCCTGAATGAAAAAATAAATCTTCAGTAAAATGAAAAGGAGTTCATATGCAGGTTCCATTCTACGGACATGTCCGCCAGTATCACAACATCAAAGCGGAAATTGATGATAAGATCCAGGAAGTTCTCGAGAGCGGCCAATACGTACTTGGCCCTATGCTCAAGAAATTCGAAGGCGAAATGAGAGAGTATTTTGGGAGCAAATACGCGATCGGAGTTGGAAATGGAACAGATGCCATATGGTTGGCGCTGATGGCGCTCGGCGTAGGCCCCGGCGACGAGGTCATTACTCATCCGAACACATTCTTCGCGACCGCCGAGGCTATCTGGATAGCGGGAGCAAAAGTTGTTTTCGTGGATTGCGACCCGCGTACCAAGTGCATAGATCCGCTGAAGATTGAGTCGGCAATAACCGATAAGACCAAGGCGATCATACCAGTCCATCTCTACGGGCAATGCGCAGACATGACCGCAATAAGCAAGATCGCCAAGAAACACAAGCTTTTCGTGATCGAGGACAATGCCCAGGCTATTGACGCCCGTGGCGACAATTTCAAGCAGGGAGAACTTTCCGATGCCGTAGCAACAAGCTTCATCATCCAGAAAAATCTCGGGTGTTTCGGCGATGGCGGGGCTCTCTTCACCAACAATCCGCAGATTGACGAGACAGTCCGCAAGCTACGGAACCACGGCTCGGCCAGGCGCGACAACCATTCTTTCGGATTCAACAGCCGCCTTGACGACATACAGGCGGGAGTACTCAGCGCCAAACTCAAGCATATAGTCGAATGGAGCGATCAGCGCATCAAATTGGCAAAACGTTACACGGAAGGTCTCAAAGATGTGAAAAATATAATTCTTCCATTTGTGATGCCTGGCTACAGGCATGTTTTCCACCTTTACGTCGTGGAGGTCAAGGATTCGTCAAAAAGGAACAGTCTGCTCAAGTTCCTGAATGACAATAACGTGGATGCTAAGACGCACTATTCGATCGTAATACACAAGCAGGAAGGATTCCCGTGGTACAAAGGATTTGCAATAGTTGGGCCGGTCAAAAATGCCGAGCTGAACGCTGAATCCTGCGTCTCTCTTCCAATGTTTCCGGAACTGACTGATGCGGAAGTGGATTACTCCATCCAGAAAGTTCTCGAGTGGGACAAGGCCAACGGATAGAGACTAAGGTGGGCTTTAACCGCAGCCCAAATCCGAAATCCTAATATCTAAATCCTAAACAAATTCAAATGAGTCAAAATAGAACAGTGAAATAAAGACACTAAAGACTGATTAGAGGTGGTATTCATAAAGATTCAGGTCGGACAATTTCAAACCGCAATGCCTTATTATTTTCATATGATAGCTGAAGTCCGCCGCTTCGGCAGGGTGGTGGGTATCTGTTCCCAAGGAGATCTTAGTTCCACATTCAGCCGCAGCCATAAGCATCATCATATCCGTTCTTGGTGATATATCGTGGGAATTCAGTTCCATGGCGACATGCGCCCTGCCTGCCTCCATGACAGCATTCCGTATTGTTTTCTCATCAGGAGGGCATATCTTCTCCATCCATCTGAAAGGATGTCCAATAATGTCTATCCCGCTGTTCAAAAGCATAAAAACATGAACCTTCCAATGCTTCAGGATTTCCTGCGTGTCAGTGAGATGCCCATATGGAAGATAGTGTACGCTTCCGATGAGAACTTTTATCTTGTTTCTCAGGCTCATATCGAAAGTGAGGCGTCCATCCTCCATCATTTCAGCTTCGAGTCCGGGGATAATTCCTTTTTTTGTATATTCGGCAAGATTGTTGAGATGCTCTTCGAGCCTTTTGTTTCCATATTCGCGGTATTCGTCGAAAAGTGTGCTGTCGAATATGAAGTCCCATGACCAGGCGACGCTCGGAGGAAAATAGATCGCCATGCTGTGGTCGGTTATAGCTGCGGCGCTTATGAGCCCGGCATCTATGATGTCAACATAGAATTCCGGTGTGATCTCGGGATCACAGCAGTAGCTCAGGTTGGTATGAGCGTGATAATCTGCAAAAATATCCACTTTCCTTCAGTCCTTACTTATTCCACAGCTTGGCCCATGCCCCAAGACAACATACCACATTGTTAGAACAATAATAGGGATAATTTATATTTAATATGGATTTTTTGTAATGCGTCTTTGCTGTTAGATCAGTTGTAGATCCGGCCACCTGTCCTACGAAACCTTGGCATAGTAGGATGTTGGCCGTGTTCGCCCCCTATATGGGGGCGGCTACGGTAAACTTTGACGTGTTACGATGTGCTAATGATGGAGTTGCGGGATCATCCATTTTTTCAGAAGAGTTCTGGGAGTTCCCGCTCGGAGATTGCGATCATTTCCTCGTCGCTGATGGAGCTTATCCTGCCATTGGCATACTGGTCGTCAATCCATTTCTTGATTCTGCCGATTCCCGGATTGTCTTTTCTGACTTCGGAGGCTTTGCCCCCGATTTCGGAGTGGAGCCAGTATGCTATTCCAGCAAGTCCCGATGTGTTGCTTATTGCAACCTTGCATGGACGTTTGAGCCACTTTTCAGTATCGAAGATATTGTATATCTCCTCGTTTTTGGTGAGGCCGTCGGCATGGATTCCCGCTCTGGTGGTGTTGAAATCCGAGCCGACAAAAGGGAAATTCGGGGGTATCGTGTATCCGATGACATCCCTGAAGTAGTTCGCGGCATCAGTTATAGCAGTCGTGTCTATGCCATCGTGGATTCCCGTGAGCCCCATCCACTCGAAGACAAGCCCCTCGAGGGGTGGGTTGCCTGTTCTTTCTCCAAAGCCTAAAAATGTGCCGTTCGCAGCGCAGCAACCATATAGCCAGGCGGTTACTGCGTTCACGAGCACCTTGTGGAAATCGTTGTGGCCATGCCATTCGAGCTGTTCGGAACTTATGTCCGTGTTATCCAGGATTTCCGATATGAGTAGAGGGATTCCCCTGGGGAGGGACGCGCCCGGATATGGTAGGCCATATCCCATCGTGTCGCAGAGCCTTATTTTCAACTTCAGATCGGATTCTGAGCAAAGTTCCATAAGCTCATTTATCATCGGGATAACAAATCCGTATATGTCCGCACGGGTTATGTCTTCGAGGTGACATCTCGGAACTATTCCGTTTTCCAGCGCGGTTGAGACTATTTCCTTGTAGTCGTCGAGCGCCTGCCGGCGGCTTCTCTTCAGCTTCAGGAAAACATGGTAGTCCGAGCAGGAAGTAAGTATCCCGGTCTCTTTTATTCCCATCGTCTTCACAATCTCAAAATCATTTTTGACAGCCCGGATCCAGCCTGTGATCTCTGGAAAATCGTATCCGAGCTCCTGGCATGCTTCTACCGCCGCCCTGTCTGTTTTCGAATAAAGGAAAAATTCAGTCTGCCTGACAAGACCCCGAGCCCCGCCAATCCTGTGTAGAAACTTGAAGATTTCAACAACCTGCTCGACAGTATAGGGGGGTCTGGACTGTTGCCCGTCCCTGAAAGTAGTGTCGGTTATCCAGAATTTTCTGGGAAGAGATGGTTTCTTGGATTTTGCTCCAAATTTCATTGCAGGAATACCCTCATATGAGAATATGTCCCTGAAGAGCTCCGGCTCCATTATATTTTTCAGCTCGTATTTTTTCATCTTGAAATAGCCTGACTGTTTAAAAGATTTGCAAAACTAACGTTTTGCAGGAATTCAGAATCCAGAATCCAGAATAAAAAGTGACACAAAATCCGGATCATTCTGACTCCTGGCTCCTGAATTCTGACTACTTTTGCAATTACTTCCATTGTCTGTTATGGTTTCCCCCAACGCAACAAACGAATGCATAAGATAATATTTTACAGCAGTTAATTCCAGAAGGAAAACAAAAAATCAGAGAAGATTTAGCAAACTGTCCGTTTCGATGTCTGTTCCGACAGTAATTCTTATATATGCACCGGTACTGGCACCGGGGAAGTGCCTGACCAGAACCCCCTCGGATTTCAGGCGGCGATAAAGCCCGGCTGCATCGCCATCCGGAGGAGATGCGAAAACGAAGTTGGACTGCGAATCAAAGACCTTGAATCCCTTGCCACGCAGAGAAGCTATAAGCTTACTCCTTGTCCTTCTTATCTTCGATACCGTCTCATCGAAATATCTGCGGTCATCCAGCGCCGCGACTGCGATCCTCTGCGCCAATGTGCTGACATTGTATGAATCCTTGACTTTCATCATTCCTGCTATTATCTCAGCAGAGGCAATAGAGAATCCGAGCCTGAGCCCGGCGAGGGAATAACTTTTCGAGAGAGTTTTCATTACAATCGCATTCCTATGCCTTCGCGGAAAACCAATGCAGTTGTCGTCTGCGAAATCTGCATAGGCCTCGTCGATCAGGACGATTCCTCTGCAGGCGTCGCAGAGCCTGTCCATCGCTCCGAGGGGGAAGCAGTTTCCGGTCGGAGCGTTGGGTCTGCATACGAAAAGGAGGGCCGCATCGGCGACTTTTTCCGCGAAATTCGCAGGAAGCGAAAAGCCGTTCTGCGCGTCAAGCGGAATCTCTTCGTACTGGGCTCCCTGAATTTTGGACAGGACTGAGTAGAGCGAATAGGAAGGAGTGAAGGATGCGATTTTTCTCCCCGGACCGGCAAATGATCTCACCGCCATTGTAAGGATGTCATCGGACCCATTGCCGACAAGTATTTCATTTTCGGCGAGGCAGAACAGTGATGCGATTTTCTTGCGAAGTTCGCAGAATACGGGATCCGGGTACAGCCTCAGTGTTTCGCTGTCGAAATTCTTAATTAAGGAGGCGACATTTGGCGAAGGAGGATATGGGTTCTCGTTGGTGTTCAGCTTGATGTAGCGCCTGTCCCTGGGTTGTTCGCCCGGAGTGTAGCCCTGCATCTCGTCAATTTCATTTCTGAAGTAGCTCATATTATGTTGTTTCGAATTTCAAACAAGCTAAAATCTGAGAGTTAAACACTAGATTCATAATAGCACCTTTATGCCTCTGTGCATACGGTGAACTTAATCCGCCTAGGCGGAGACTTAATACCATATTTTTCCCCGCTAAACACGCCAAATGCGCGAAAATACAATTTCCTACACGGTCAAGTTAATCAACACAATGATTCGAGTTTTCATAACTTGCATGTAGGGGAGTTATTTCTTCCTGAAGATTATGCGTCCCTTTGTCAGGTCATATGGTGACATTTCCATCGTGACCGTGTCACCCGGAA
Organism: uncultured Lentisphaerota bacterium; assembly: GCA_903872565.1. Taxonomy (GTDB): domain Bacteria; phylum Verrucomicrobiota; class Lentisphaeria; order Victivallales; family GWF2-50-93; genus CAIQLG01. The sequence continues at coordinate 23,117 of CAIQLG010000444.1, forward strand.
GTATCCGGATGAAGTTGAGGCGCATCTTCCCGCTGATGTGCGCAAGCACTGTGTGCCCGTTCTGGATTTCCACCCTGAACATTGTGTTGGGGAGCAGTTCTTTCACTATCCCTTCGACTGAAATTACATCTTTCGCCAAGTTAAAACCTCCGGTTCGTTTTCCGTAACCAATATCATATGCTCGAAATGAGCCGATAACTTACCATCCTTTGTCCTTACTGTCCAGCCGTCGGGGTCGGTTGTCACAAGATGAGTTCCGAGATTGAACATCGGTTCTATCGCAAGAACCATTCCCGGTCTGAGCTTAGGGCCTTTTCTGCCGGACACGAAATTCGGAACTTCCGGTGGCTCATGGAGGCTCGTGCCACAGCCGTGTCCCACATATTCCCTCACGACACCGAGCTTTGCGGATTTCGCAGTTTTCTCAATGATCAAGCTTATGTCATAGACGCAGTTTCCACATTTTGCGGCCGAGATTCCGGCATATAGCGCCTTTTCCGTGACATCCAGGAGCAAGGCTGTTTCGCCATGCTCAGGGTTGCCCCCTATTACAAAGCTGAGAGCAGTATCGCCAATGAATCCGCCAAGATTTATTCCCACATCAATGCTCACGAGATCGCCATGTCTGAAAATGACATTAGGCTTCCCGATCCCGTGGACAACTTCATCATTGAGAGAGATGCATATCTGCCCGGGAAAGTTCTTGTATCCCAAAAATGCGCTCCGTCCGCCTTTGGAGCTCATTATTCCGCCCGCTATCGAATCGAACTCCTTAGTGGTCATTCCCGGAACGGCAATTATTTTGAGCCTGTCCCTTACTTCGGCCGCGGCGGCTGTCGCCTCGCGAATTCCGCGGACTTCCTCGCTGGAATGAACTATGAACTCCTTTTTCAAGCAAGCTCCCTCAACAGTGCCGGATATGACTTGTCCTTCGGCAGTCCCGCATCAATCGCCGAAAGCATTTTCTTTTTGGTGTAATATGGGATCAGGGGAGCGGTCTGCTCGTTATAGACCTTGAGCCGGTACTGGGCCTTCTCGAGGGTATCGTCCGGGCGCTGGTAAAGCTCGCCTCCGCACTTGTCGCAGACTCCCTCTTTTGCCGGTGGGCTGAACATCTTGTTGAAGTTTGCATTGCATTTACGGCAGAGGATTCTTGCGGTCAGCCTCTTGATCAGAAGCTCTTCACCCACCTCGAACAGCACTACTTTGTCTATTTTCTTGGCGATTTTCGCAAGCCCCTTTTCGAGGAGTTCCGCCTGGTTCAATGTACGGGGAAATCCATCGAGGATAAACCCTTTCAGGCAATCACCGTCCTGGAGCCTGTTCGCCACCATGTCCGCAACTAACTCGTCGGGGACAAGTCCTCCGCTTGAAACAAGTTCCTGAGCTTTCTTGCCGAGCTCGGTGCCCTTTTTAATCTCTCCTCTGAGAATGTCGCCCGTTGAAATGTGGGCGAGGCCGAACTCTTCAGCCAGAATATCAGCCAATGTTCCCTTGCCGGCGCCGGGCGCCCCAAGGAAGATCAGATTTCTTTTTTTCAGCATTTCCATCTCCTGAAATGAAATTGAATCAACTATAATTTTTGTACAACCTTTTAAAGTAATGTACCTATGCCTGTTTTAAAGCTGAAACATGATAAAATCTTGAAAATTTATTCGGGGAGTTTAGGATTTCGATATTCGAATTTCGGATACTGCTTGAGATTCAGGACTCTAGGAGATTGAAGAAACTGGACTTCAGCCCGTTTTTCGTGCGAAAAACTGGCTAGTGGTGGCCTGCACATGTATTCCGTTCCCTATGGCTTTTAGGCGTGCAGCCTGTGATTTTTCTGAAGAGCCTTGAGAAATAGAAGATGTTGTCGAATCCGATTTCAGAGGCTATCTCAGCACAGGACATTGATGTCGTACCCAGAAGGTTTTTCGCGGCACTTACCCTGCAACGGTTAATGTAAGCAACCGGGGAGTACCCATATTTCAGCTTGAAAGCCCTCTGGAAATGTCTCTTTGATGCGCATGCTGTCGATGCAAGTTTGTCCAGGCTGATCTTGCTGTGGTAATGTGAATGCATATAATCCCGTGCCTTGGAAAGCCGGGCTGGAAGGGAATTGTCGCTTTTCAAGTTCTTCGGTGCGTGGACAATTGCCAGCAGGGCGAAAAGATCGGAAACGCTCCTGTAGAAGCGGAAAAACCTCAGTTCCGATTCATTTTCCTTAAAGTCCGAGAGGTTTTTCAGAATATCATGCAGCTCGGTGCGCTGGACTTCATCGAGGGAGACCACACTGTTCCATTCAGAGAATGTGAATCCAGAATAAAGAGAAAGAAGTTTGCTGAACGGTATTGTAAGATTTTGCTGGTTCCCGGAATTATATGTGAAAGAGAACTCCGACTGTGTCTGTTCTCCCTCATGGACTGGAAAGAAACTGTGCAGTTCTCCTGGCGAGCATAGGACAAGAGTACCCGCTTCGGCAGTTGTCACGCGGTCTTTGAAGAAAAAATCCCCTTTGCCGGGGCCAAACAGGACAATATGATACACTTCGTGTCTATGTGCTGAACGCTGGGCAAGAGTTTTCTTGGGTTTAAAATCCATTTCTATATGCACTGGATGCATGTTGTAGCTTTGCCTATTTAGCGCTATCTGCATGAACTGCGGCTGTTCATCAGGGAAATCATTCTCTAAGTATATTATCATTGTCGTTATTGTGTAAATTATTGTCGTTATTGTTCATTTTATTATATATAGAGTAGCGTTACTTTATAGGCATGTCAACAATAAATCAGGAGGATGAAGATGAAAAATGTCAGCCATCGCAACCAGCCGGAAATCATCCGTGGTTTTACAATGGTGGAACTCCTTGTGGTAATTGCGATCATCTCAATTCTGATGGCAATACTCCTGCCCGCGCTGAACAAGGCCAAAAAGTATACCAAGCAAATCCAATGCCTGGAAACCCATCGTAAATTGGGTGTGGCCGTCGGAATGTACATATCGGATTACGGTTGGACGATTGCTTATAGCTAGACGGTGCTCGAAAAGCCTTTTTTTGTGATTACAAAAAAAACTTTTCATCACACCGCCTACTTTTCTTCATCCATTTTCCAGAAAAAAACATTCCGATGTCACTTCATGCAC
>CAIQLG010000445.1 GCA_903872565.1 uncultured Lentisphaerota bacterium
CATCCCGTCGTTGCGGAACAGTTCGATGTCCTCGTAGTTGGTCCGTCCCATCACGAGCAGGCCGAGGTAGGAGCGGAGCACATCCTGATTGGATATCTCCGGCTCACTGCTGGTAATCTTTATTTTGTCCAGCCCCTTTCCGATTTTCAGACTTTTGATCAGCGCTCCCGCAACCGCAAGTCCGCCGTTTGATGTGAAAATCTCATTTGTCCCTTCTACTTTCAGCCTCATTTTTCACCTTTTAGGTTATTAGTTACGTTTAATAATATTAATCATAACTAATTATACCACAAGTATTTACAATTGTCAATACTTATTTTTAACTTTTTTCATCACTTTTTCAGGATCAGAGTATATGACTACCTCGATTCATTCTGCGCGACAACGCTGAAGATGTACAGGAAAAGGGTAAAGACATACAGGACAATGGGTTTTATTGTTAATGAGCCTGGAATCGACAGGCTGTTTTCATCTTAGACGGCGAGCAATGGCAGGACATAATAATCATAACTCATTGCCGTGCAATGAGTTATGATTGGCGGAGAGAGTGGGATTCGAACCCACGAAACAGTTGCCCGTTTACACGCTTTCCAGGCGTGCGCCTTCGACCGCTCGGCCATCTCTCCGGATTTTTAAAAAGCTATATAAACTAACCATGTTTCACATAAAGTAAAGCCTGAAAATACATTTTATTTGCAGAGTCGCAAGATCTCCTTGTTTTTAAATTTTATTCCGTGTTGTGTTTGTAAAAAAGCGAATTGACCTTAAGATTAATCGGCTGGTAGCAAATTCAAATTTTATCCGGACAATTATGATGGAAAATGACATTTTCGATGAGATAATAGGATTCCTTTCCGAGGAGGGGGAGATTTCAAGATATGCCGATATTGACGGCGATCTCCTGGAGAAGTTCAATTCGTGCAAGAGTCCTGGTGCAGCCGCCCTATCCAAGAGCAAGCCAATGATCAGGGAATCGGACGTTCCCTCTGATTCGGCCGGAAAAAAGTCCGATACCGTCACATATGCGGAATCCTCGTCGAAGTCCCACGGCGACAAGAGAAAGGAGCTCGAAGATCTTGCCGGACAGGTTACAGGATGCAGGAATTGCAGGCTGCATCTCGACCGCAAGAACACAGTTTTCGGGAGCGGAAACCCGGATGCCAAACTCATGTTCATCGGAGAAGGCCCTGGAGCAGATGAAGATGAGCAAGGACTGCCTTTTGTCGGGCTTGCCGGCCAGCTGCTGACAAAAATGATCACTGCGATACAGTTTGACAGGCAGGACGTATATATCGCCAACATTGTGAAGTGCCGGCCACCTGGGAACAGGAATCCCTTCGATGACGAGGCCACCCAGTGCCTGGGCTATCTCCAGAAGCAGATTGAAATAATCAGGCCGGAAGTGCTGGTACTCCTCGGAGCTGTTCCTCTCAAGTTCCTCGTTGGCAAGACCGGAATAACCAGGATACATGGCAATTGGCTTGAATATAAGGGTATAAGGACAATACCCACCTTCCATCCGGCATATCTGCTAAGGAATCCATCTGTCAAAAAAGACGCATGGGACGATCTTCAGAAAGTAATGCAGGCCTTCGGCAAAGTATACAGGAAAAGTCCCTAGAAAAACTGATTTTGCAGGTAAAAAAACTTGATTTTAAATCTCTTGCACCCTAAATTACAAGTTTAAACTGTAATGTGTTTTCGAATGGATTTAAACCTAAATATATTGAAAAGTTTCTCCTTCAGCTTCAAGAGCGACTATCTTGTCGGAATGAACGTTCCGGCAAACAGCGCAAGAAGGGATGCCGCATATGACACTGTCGTGGCGCTCCTGCAGGAGGATATCATGCCTCTTGGCAAAGAGGAGCGGCTGCGCAAATACACCAAGGCGCTCGAACTTCTTGCCGATGCCAGGGAGACAGCCCATCTTGTATCGTCCGACAGCTCGAAGAAGACCTCCGATCTGTATGAGCAGTATCTAAACCTTCTCATTGATACGATGCAGGCGGCGGCATCTCTGCTGAATCACGAGCTCATTCTCCAGGCCGAGGAAAAAGGGATGCAGGGATTCATAGGGAACAAATATTCGAGCCAGTCCAAGCAGTCTGACGAGATTTTTTCAAAAAGCGAGGGCGAGATTTTCAAGACCATAGTCGAGCTTGTCAGGATAGCAGAGTCTCCCATCAGGAATCTAAGGGCGGGGTTCACTCGTAAATTCAATGAAGAGGAGGAGGAACGCTACAGGAAGGCGAAAAAAGAGTTCACCAGGATGTATTCCGAAACAGTTGCGCTGAAGGAGGGTGGCAAAACATGATGCGCCATCCATACACAACAGGTCTTGCAGGGAAGCTTCTCTCCGCTGCCACACTTTTTTTTGCGCTCACGTCTTTTTCCGGGGAGATGGAATCTGAGGGAAGCGCCGTCTATGAAATGGCGAAAAATGGTGACCTGAAATCCCAGCTCGATCTGGCGAATTCATATTTTCATGGAAAAGCAGGATACAAGAATGATTATTCTCTTGCTGCATACTGGTATAGGAAGGCCGCAGTTTCTGGCAGTGCTTCCGCCCAGTTCAATCTCGCATTGTGCTATGATCGCGGACTTGGGGTTGAACAGGACGGAATGGAGGCTTTCCGATATTACAAGCTTTCATCAGATGGAGGACTGCCACAGGCCAAATACAATATTGCGGTGATATATTCCAATGGAATTTTAGACGCGTCTGGGGAAGGGTATAAACTTGAGAAGGATATTGCAATGTCACTCAAGCTTCTGCGGGAGCTTTGCGATTCGGATTTTTCCCCGGCAATGACCAGGTTCGCAGACCACCTCATCAGGGGTGATGGATGTGAAAAAAACTACGGCAAGGCTTTCGAGCTCCTTTCCCGCTCGGCAGAAATGGGGGATGCACAGGCGATGTATATGCTTGCCGACTGCTATTACAATGGATGGGGGTGCGGAAAAGATCAGGTCAAGATGATTGGATTCCTTAAGGCCGCATCGGAAAAGGGAAACACGGAGGCCATGTCCAGGCTTGCATACTGCCTTGAGCACGGAGAGGGAACAGAGAAAAACCTTGAAAAATCCTTTGAACTCTATAGCAAATCAGCGGAATGCGGCAATGACATGGCAATGGTCAAGGTTGGAGACTCATACCTTAAGGGGGAACTCGTCAAACAGGATGTGAAACTTGCGAAGGCATGGTATGAGAAGGCGGCAGAACAGAAAAATCATTATGCGCTCTTCAATCTGGGAGTTATGGCAGAGGAAGGGATAGCTACCGAAAAAAATTCAGAAAAGGCCTTCTCCTTGTTTTTAGATTCGGCAAGGCGGGGAAATGTCCGGGCTCAATACAATGTCGGGTGTCTCTTCAGCGATGGCAAGGGAACTCATAAGGACTCCACCGCCGCCTTCTACTGGTTCAAGAGAGCCGCCGAGCAAAATAATCCGAAGGCACAGCGCAGGCTGGCCTTATGTTATATCGAAGGAACTGGGACAATAGAGAGCTTCAACGACGGGTTTTCCTGGTTGGCAAAAGCTGCAGAAAACGGTGACCTCGTTGCGACCCAACTTGTCAGTGAACTGGATGTGAAATAGATATGGAAAACTACAACTGCCCACATTGCAATAAGTATTTTGATTGCGAGAACACTGACAGCGCAGCCATATCCTGTCCGCACTGCAATCAGCGGATCGGTCTGCCTTCGAGGATCATCCAGAAAGGGGATCAGTTAGGCGGATTTGAAATTATAAGCCGGATAGGAAAGGGAGGGATGGGAAATGTGTATCTCGCGCGCCAGCTTTCGATGCAGAGGATGGTGGCGCTCAAAGTCATTTCATCCGAAGTCATAGAGGATCCGAAGACAAAAGATCAGTTTATGAAGGAGGTACAGTTGTCGGGGAGGCTGAACCATCCCAACATCGTCACCGCGATTGATGCGGGCGAAGACAAAAACACCTTCTTCCTTGCGGTGAACTACATTGACGGGGAGGATTATGAGAAGCGTCTCGGCAGGGAATTCGCTATTTCCGAGAAAGAGGCTCTCCAGATAGCGCTAACACTTTCGGATGCGTTGAAATATGCGTGGGAGAAACACAATCTGCTACACAAGGATATCAAGCCTGGAAACATCATAAGAGACAAGAGGGGGGAAATTTTTCTACTTGATCTTGGCATCGCCCAGAAACGGACTGGCTACTCCTACACCAGAAAAGATTTCATTCTGGGGTCGCCCTTCTATATGAGCCCGGAACAGGCAAAAGCCTCCGACAACATTGGTTGGAGCACCGATCTTTACTCGCTCGGCGCCACGATGTATCATATGATTATCGGTGTCCCGCCTTTTGACGCCGCGGATGTCGGAGAAATAATGAAAAAGCACATAGAGGCACCATTCCCGGAACCGCATTCCAGAAATCCCAATGCCAAAATAAGCACACCCGCCACGGAACTTATAAGGAAAATGATGCAGAAGAAGGCGGACAATAGATTTTCATCCTGGGATGAGTTCAAGGAAGCGGTACAAAAAGCACTTGTCCTGCTAGAATCCCCTCAAAACATTCGAAACGTAAAAACAAGGACTACAACAAATAAAATCCCGAGACAAAAGAGCAAGATCAGCCAAAAAACGGCGACTCCCCCCACTGGCGCCGCTTCGATGATGCCGCCAAGGTCTCCTGACACAAAAAGTACCAGCAGCTCCATTCTAATAATCAATTATGGGCTGATCGTGGCAACCTTGCTCGTCGTGGCATTCATCGCCTTCAAGGTGATCAACTCATCCCAGGCTGGAAACAGCATCAGGAACGCCGAGGAATATGCCAGAAAAGAACCTTACAACTTCGAGGAGATAAAACGTCTGTATCAGATAGCCATTGAGAAGTCGCAGGGGACAGGGTACGCGGACAAGGCGAATGAAAAATACAGGAGCGTGCTTGCGACCGAGGAACAATACAGGAAGGATTGTGAGTCCTTCAATGCTAAGATGAAAGAGGCGGAAAGGTTCCTTTCCATGAAGGAATACGACAAGGCTCTTGTTATTCTTGAAGACCTCGACAAGGTAAAAGAACACACCCAGCAGCAGGATGTACTCCGACTGAAAAACATGATCAAGGCAAGGATGCATTAGAAATAAGGAACTTTAAAATGTCCGATTGGCCCAAAAAAATAAATCTGTGGCTTGAATGCATTGGATGCAACCGCAGATTCCCTGTCTCCGGAATCAGATATCGCTGTTCCTGCGGCTCTCTTCTCGAGGCAAGAAGGGATCTTTCGCTCTACAATGGCGCCAGCCTTCTCAAGACATGGGAGGACCGCTGGGGCATGAAGAATGGCCCCCTGGCCTCAGGAGTCTGGAGATACAAGGAGCTTGTCATAGATCTCGGCGACGACGATATCATCACAAAACTCGAGGGCAACACCCGCCTGTACCCGGCCGGGAAAGCGGGAGAATATGCGGGGCTCGACAATTTTCTTCTCAAACACGAAGGTGAAAATCCCACCGGAAGCTTCAAGGACAGGGGAATGACCTGCGGAATGACTGCGGCAAAGATGTACGGTGCAAAATCCGTGGCCTGCGCAAGCACTGGCAACACAAGTGCAAGCATGGCGGCATACGCGTCCCTCTGCGGCATGAAGGCTCTGATTTTCATACCTTCCGGCAAGATTGCGTTCGGCAAGCTCGCGCAGGCACTGGCCTATGGTGGCACGACATTCCAGGTTGACGGCAATTTCGACGATGCGATGCGCCTGGTTCAGGAAGTCTGCTCCGAGATGGGCATATATCTTCTCAATTCGATAAACCCATTCAGACTCGAAGGCCAGAAGGCGATATGTTTCGAGATACTTCAACAGCTCAACTGGCAAGTGCCAGACTGGTTTGTCCTGCCGGGCGGAAATCTCGGCAACAACAGTGCGCTGAGCAAGGCACTTATGGAACTTCACGAGCTTGGAATAATAAGAAAAATCCCAAGGATAGCCGTAATACAGGCCAGGGGTGCCAATCCTCTTTACAGGATGTGGAAGACCGGAAGCGAGTTTCGCCCTGTGAAAAATCCGGAAACAATAGCGACAGCCATCAAAATAGGAAATCCTGTATCCTGGGAAAAATCAATGAACGGTATAAGATGGAGCAATGGAGTCGTCGAAGAAGTTTCCGAACAGGAGATAATGGATGCCAAGGCAATGGTGGATGCCGCAGGAATCGGGGCGGAACCAGCTTCATGCTGCACGGTGGCGGGAGCCAGAAAACTTGTGAAGAAAAAAATCATCCCAAAAGATGCTTCCGTTGTGGGAATCCTGACCGGGAACATGCTCAAGGATCCCGATTCCATAATAGCTTATCATACTGGCAAACTGCCCGTGAAAAGCAAAATCGTCGGAAGATTTGCAAACAGGCCGGTGAAAGTTGCTGCCGATATTGAAGTCATCAAGAAAATGCTCGGAGACAGTTTTCGTAACCGTTAACCTAAGCAGTTTGACTCTAAGAAGTAGGCCAAGTCTCGATGAGACTGGCATTTTTGTGGCGGCTTCATCGAAGCCAGCCCTACTTCGATACGTAAGATAAAGCGAACTCCCCCAGCTTAACGTGTAACCGTTAAGCTTTAGGTTTTATATATTCAACTTGAAAATATTTTGTTTCTGCCCCGAAGGCGGCAGAGTTTCATAAAGCCTTGGGTTTCAACCCTAGGAGAAATTTAACAAATTCAGACTTCCTGATCCGCCCTAATTCTGTATTCTGTGTAACTACCTTAAATTCAATCTGTTAATTCCAGTTCTGGCGTGTCAGCTCTTTTTTGCAAGTGGAAAAAAGGGATGTACCTTTCCATAAAAAAACAACGCCGCAACAGCGTTGGAAAGGACATCCCATGAAACAAGGACTACTACCACTGATTCCGTCCGGTGCAAGCGATATAGA
>CAIQLG010000446.1 GCA_903872565.1 uncultured Lentisphaerota bacterium
ATCGAGAACTCTGTGCGAACCCCACCGGCAACGTACCGTTCCATCTCAAAAGGCCTGCGTAACAAGCATGAAAAACACAAGCCGTAGGGGGTACTTTAGTCAAGGAGATACCCCAGTTATTAAAATATAAGAGTAGTTTATCATCAAGAATGAATTATTGCAAATCTATAATATAAAAAAACAGGTGTGACCCCGATCCCCACGAAAGTGCCTTCGATGGAGAAAATACGGAAGCGGCTTAGAGATATCATCTACCTTATTGACAAGCTTGGCCGTAAGATCATATACACGGATTTCGAAGATGCCATCGGGGAAAGCACGGAAATTACCATGCCCGGATTCACCTCTGCCGGAGACTTTGAAAAGTTCAAGGCGAAGGCACGTGCATTCCTCCGCGACCATCAGAATCATGCCTCTATCCGCAAACTGCGTATGAACGAGGCTTTGACGCCAGATGATCTCACGGAGCTTGAACGTCTGCTGGCCGAAAGCGGCATCGGAGACGCTAACGAAATAAGCCGGGCAAAGTCCGAATCCCACGGACTCGGCGTATTTGTCCGTTCACTTGTGGGACTTGACCGCGAAGCGGCGAAGAAGGCTCTGGGGAATTTCCTGACAGGCAAGACGATGAACGCGAATCAAATAGAATTTGTCAACATGATAGTGGACCATTTGACCGAGCATGGTGTGATGGATGCCGCGCTGCTCTATGAGTCTCCATTCACAGATATTACGCCGAAAGGTCCGGACAGCATTTTCACACCGGTTCAGATCAACGAGATATTTATGATCCTAAACGAAATACAGTCAAGGGCTCTGGCTGCATAAACAGGTTATTCCAATGAAATTCGGATTCAGGATGCCGTCGCTGAAGAAGCGTGTCTCGCCGAGGACCATTTCCTGTTCTTCTCCAGGCGCACGGAGATCGTCAAGGACATGGCAGAATGGATTGGGCAACTATAAAAGGCAGATAAAATGAATCTCTCGAAATTCACAGAGGCGGCGGTCTTCGCGGCCAGGAAGCACGGAGCCCAGAAGAGGAAGGGCAAGAGCGGCATGCCCTACATCAATCATCCGCTGGACGTCGCCGACATCCTGTGCAGCATAGGCGGAATCGATGATCTCACTGTTCTTATAGCGGCTGTGTTGCATGACACACTGGAAGACACTGACACCACTCCTGAGGAGATTGGCAAGCTTTTCGGAGAAGAGGTTCGGTCTCTGGTTTTTCAAGGGAAATGCTGTTAAAATCTTGCTTTGGGGGCTTGTGAAGAGTAGAGTTTAGCTGGTGCTGAAAAAGTGAAGAGAAGAGTTGGAGAAGGAATGAGTTATTTAGAAAGGTAGAAATTTATGTCATTTCAAATAGTTATCCTTTTTTTAATATTTGGATTCTTATTAGGCTCTGCTGTAACTTATCTTTTCATAAGACTATTTTGGGCAATGATAGATAGGAATGTTATAAAATCACTGCCAAAATACTCATGGGAGAGAAAATTGGACATTATCGACCTAGAAAAACGATATGACATCTACATTCATGGGCCAGAAAATAAAAATATAATATATAAAAATATAAAATTAAAAGGTTCACGAGGACTTATAGATGATTCGGCGATTCACGGTAATGAATATTTATTGCTTGAACAAGATGACGGATCAGAAATATTAATCTCAAATTATTCCATATCACTTATGTGCCTAAGTGGCACTGAACCAAGATTTGAAATTAGATAAAATCTAATCGAATCCCAGGCACCCCATCCTGCACCGCCAGACAATTTCCAGCCACCAGCCATAAATAATGAAAGTTCGGTCTCCGGTTTTTCAAGGGAAATGCTGTTGAAGTCTTGCTTTCTGGAATGATGGGGAGTAGAGTTTAGCTGGTGCTGAAAAAGTGAAGAGTTGGAGAAGGAATGAAGTTGGAGAACACAAGAATGAATAAACAAGAAAAGCTCAATATTGATGACAAATGGTACGATGCAAGACCTGTACTCTGGCCGATATGCTTAGCTGCCATATGTCTCGCAACTGACAAAATATACCAAGACATCCATACACTAATTAAAGGCAATGCAGTTTCTTGGGATGCTTACTTCTACTCCGTCACATTTGTAATTGCGTATATGATTGCAAGAAAACTTAAGAGGAAAATTGGAAATCACAAAGGGAAAGAAGGCCTAACGACCACCACCCCAGACAAACTCCCGACAAACAATAGCAAGCCGTGAAGTAATAGCATATCTGAAAAAAAACAATTAATCCAATCCATGAAACAAACACAGGCCAGCCACCGGACAAAAACAATAAAGGTTTGGTCTCTGGTTTTTCAAGGGAAATGCTTTGATTTTCTTGCTTTCTGGAATGATGGGGAGTAGAGTTTAGCTGGTGCTGGGATGGTGATGAGTTGGTGAAGGATAATAATACGATTTTCTGAAATTCACCCGTCAGCCATAATAACTTTTAAGATGTTTGGTTTTGATAAGAAAATAGGAATCCCATGTATACTGCAAAATTATCATTTAAAATAACTAATAGACGTAAAACATACATCGTTCTTGATCTGATAAATACTCTTTTAGGTTGCTATAGGAAAAATGGACAAATACTTGGCAAAGAGTATCCTATTGCCCATAGTAATAGTAAAAATAAAATATTTGCCTTTGTAAGTCTTCCAGATAAAAATGCTTTACAAAATATACACAACAACAAATATGTAAATAATACTACTGGGGTATCCCCTTGACTAAAGTAACACAAGGGGTAGTGTATCAATATGGAAAACTACCCCAAAACAATATTGGAACTTGAAAAGAAATTTAGCACGGAATCTGCCTGTGTACAATATCTGTCTGCCATAAGATGGG
>CAIQLG010000447.1 GCA_903872565.1 uncultured Lentisphaerota bacterium
TATGGTTTTATAAAAATCCAGATATGGTTATTATATAATAACCATGTAAAAAAACAAGAGGGAAACCTTTTTTGAACGGTATTTTTTCGATTATTTTTCAGAAATGGTTATTAAAACACTGGGATTTTAGGTTGAGAAGGATCTTACAAAGTCTCTCCGCGGCAAGGATGTATTACAACAATTTAAGGATCTCGACATTCTTCTCTCGGAAATAGGTGGAATGTCATTTGTAAAATCTTTTGGGATGTCATTCTTCAGCGGATTCTTGAATTTTCCCCAGAACGGCACCTGCCAGAACAACAAAGGCAATATTGCTGATGCGACATGCCAGGAGATCATCGACATGATCGGTATCAAGAATCTGGGACGTTATGTGGTTTTCAACACCATAAGCATAGGAAAGAGCTCGGACATGCTAAAAAAAATCGCCGAAATGACCGGTGGAAAATATGTCATGGCAAACTGAAATAAAAAAAAGCGGGAAGCTGTCCCGCCTTTAAATATTTTCAAGTCGAAAAATTATTACTTCTTTTCCTCTTTCTTCACGTCCTCTCTTTTATTTTCCTGCCAGACGTAGGCGGGATTCATTGCCGAATCATAGTTCTCGCCGAACGGGATGTAGAAGAAAGCTGTCTCGACAGCTCCGTAGAATGTCCTGGCGACGGTCATCCAGGTTCCTCTCACAAGCCCGTATGGGACGCAGAGGGCGGCACCGTCGTCTTTTGCGCTCAGGACTATCTGGCGCGGGAACTCGCCCCAGCCTGTGGCCATATTCACGATTCCCCGAACGAACTGGGTACCCATCGGAGCCACGTATGTTTCAGGTGTATCCGGCTGTTTCTCAAGCGCTTTTTTCTCCTGGGCGACAACTTTGTCCCCTGCGATCATCATCGCAACTAGGACAACTGCATACAATGCTTTTTTCATTTTTCCTCCATATATGATTTAAATTATTCATGCTATAATAATATAGCGACTTTGCTAGGAAAATATTTGAGCAATGTTAAAAATTAATTATGTTTCCAAACCGACCGCTCGTGCTGTCTCATTGTAGATATTTTGTACGATGTGAATGTTTACTTCTCATCCGATGGGACATATTTGTTCGCGAGTTTAGCAAGCGCCGCTATCTGTTTCGGGCTCAGGCTTTTTTTGTTGTTGAACTGCGTGTTGATGGAAATGTAGAAAGCCTTGTCATCATATAGTCTCCTACCTTTTTTCACGGGTTCCGCCCAGTTCGTCACCTGTTCCAGAGTTTTCAGATCTTTTTCAATGGATGCGAATTCCGTAGGAGACAGAGAGGATTCCCCGGACTGTTGCTGCGACTCGTTGCCCGTATTTTCTCCTTCCGGAACCCCGCTGTGCCTCTGCTTTATTCTCTTCAGTGCGTTGAGTTGTTTTTCGCTCAGAATTTTCCCTCTCTGGACTTGCCGTTTGAGCGATTTAATGAACTGTGGCTCGTTGAATCTGCCTTTTTTCACCGGGACGGCAGGTTCCGGGCAGAGCTCCTCTACATCCGCTATGAGTTTATTCTGTTCCGCCATGAGCTCGGGATTTTCACTATTTTTCATGTCGTCCACAAGTTTCACGTTGTAATCACGGGCTTTCTGGACTTCATCCGGATAACCGCCTTTCTTGCCGATCTCGTCGAGCGCTGGAATGTCGTTCCCATATTTCACAGCAAGGAGAATCAGAGCGCTCCATTGCCTGTCCGTCAGCCTTCCAGTCGTGTCGAAATGACTTTTCAGCGACTCGAAAAACGACTGGTCGTTGAACTTGCGTCCGTTTCTTTTTTCGTTCTTCCATTCCTTCACGGATGAGAAGGCGTTGATAAGTTCGGCAACGATGCTTTTTTCCGGGACATTGGCTGTCCGTGCGGTTTCAAGCCATCCTGAAAAACTCCCGTAGAACTCGTTCAGCATTTCCGCCCAGTTGACTTTGCCCTCCTCTATGCCGTCGAGCTTGTTCTCCATCTCTGCGGTGAATCCCACATTGAAAAGTTCGGGCATCGTCGAGACAAGGCAGTCGTTCACCTTGTATCCAAGCTCCGTTGGAACAAGCCTTCCCTTGTTCTTGAGGACATACTTTCTCCGCTGGATGGTGTTGACGATCGTTGCGTACGTGGACGGACGTCCGATCCCATTGGTCTCGAGTTCCTTTATGAGGTATGCCTCGCTGAATCTTGGCGGCGGTTCGGTGAATTTCTGTTCGGAATCGGACTTGAGCATATTCAATGCGTGTCCCTGCTTCAAACTGGTCAGGAAGGAAAGATCCGTTTTTTCAGTCTCGTCGGAATCGTCCTTTTCTCCGGCCTCCTTCAGATCGTCGAGGTCATACATCTTGGCATATCCGCTGAATACCGAGACAGTTTTGCTTGTTCTGAACCTGTAGTCTTTTCCATCGGCTCCGTCAATAGCCGACTCCACGCTTGTGACTTTCAGTTCCTCGGGTTTCATCTGGCTGGCAATAAAGCGTTTCCATATGAGGCTGTAAAGTCTGAACTGGTCATCGGAAAGGTATTGCTTTACATCTTCAGGGGTCGTATTCACATCGGCGGGTCGGATCGCCTCATGCGCCTCTTGTGCCCGTGATGCACTCTTGTAATGGTTCGGGGAGTTAGGAACGAACTCTTTCCCGATTTTTTCCGCAATATATTTTCTGCATGCCGCCAGGGCCTCGCTGGAGACGGTAAAAGAATCGGTTCTCATATATGTGATTAGCCCCACGGGTCCCGAACTCCCGAGTTCTATCCCCTCATATAGCTGCTGAGCCGTCATCATTGTGTGACTTGCGGAGAATCTAAGCGAAGACGAACCCGCCTGCTGAAGCGTGCTGGTTATAAATGGCGGCGGCGCATATTTCTTTCTGTCCTTGGTCTCGACGGATGTGACTCTGCAGTTCTTACTGCCACGGATCGCACTGGAAACCGCATCCGCATCCGCAGTATTTCCAACCACTGCCTTTTCACCGCCGATTGTGGCGAGTTTCGCCTTGAACTTCAATCCTGTGCCGAATGGGGCGGCATCGAATTCAATACTGATGTTCCAGTATTCCTGTGGCTTGAAATTCTCTATTTCCCTTTCCCTCTCGCAGATAATCTTCAGGGCAACCGACTGGACACGTCCAGCGCTTACACCCTTTTCGACGCGCGACCATAGGAATTCGCTCATCTGATAGCCAACAATCCTGTCGAGTATCCTTCTAGCCTGCTGGGCGTCAACCAGGTTCATGTTTATCTTGCTTGGCGATTTGAATGCCTTCTGTACGGCACTGTTCGTTATTTCGTGGAACACAACCCGCTTGAAATCCGCCTTGGTATCGGGCTTGAGCACCTCCTGGATGTGCCAGGCGATCGCCTCACCCTCGCGGTCAGGGTCGGAAGCAAGGTAAATGTTATCAACTCCCTTTGCCGAATCCTTGAGAGTCTTCACAACATTTTTTCTCTGAATCTGATAAACCGGCTTGAAACCGTTCTTTATGTCAACTCCAAGCGTCCGCTCGGGGAGATCCCTTATGTGCCCCATTGAGGCCGTCACAAAATATCCGTCACCAAGAAGCCGGCCAATCGTCTTCGCCTTCGCCGGGGATTCCACAACCACAAGATTTTTTCTGCTCATCAATTCTCCGATGTCATTTTAGTTTTTTAAACACAAGCGCGTTGTTACTTTTGAAAAGCTCCTTGTCAGCGCCAAATTTTTCCAGAAATTTCAACCATTCCGCCGGGCCGGACACATATAGAAGATCATTCGTCGAGCCCGATCCAGCCTGCTCCACTGATTTCAGTTCACATTCCTTGTTCTCGACCATCTCGGCAAGCTTGTCCGGGTTTATCGGGATAAGTTTCAATTCTTCTCCGCCAAGCTCGACCTTGCATAGAGTGTGAACTTGCCTTATGCAGGAAAGCCAGTAGCCGTTCACGCATTTGTTCTTCTCCTTGTCCAGCTCGCGAGGGCTACAGTCCACAAAAATATTTTCACCCACCTTGAAATACACTGTTATTATGTTCGATGCAACTTTATCCTCGTCATAGGTAGCAATATTATCCTCTGTGAATTTCCAGGGAGGCAACTTGTCCTTTTCATTATCCTTGGCTTCCTTGGCGTTTTTTTCGACAGGCTGCCAATCGCCGCAGATTGCCGGCAACGGAGTTTTGCTCTCGTTAGTATAGAACTTGTTAAGCGACTGCACGATACATCCGGCCAATATGGCCATCGCCACCAGACACAGACAGCTTTTCACAAACCGCGACAATTTATTTTCCATTTCAATACCTCTTTCCATAATGTTTCCAAATAAACAAGTCAGCTAGCCACAACCAAGAAAGCTTTTACAATATACTTAAATTTTATAATTTCCGAAGATCCAACTTGGGAACTTGCCGTCTTAATCTGAAAATTCAAATGAAAGTCGAAAATATAAGATTATTTCATCTCCTTGCCCGCGGATTATCCAACTTGCCTAGGACGTGGAGAACAGGCTGTCCTACAGTCAAATAAGAATATAAGAATATACTTGACAATCTAAGTATTTTCATATATTGTAACCAATATTTTGGGTTTGGATGGCAATTTCAAGATCATCGTAAATTTGTGCGATGGTCTAATGCAAAGGGGGCTGAAATGTTATTTACCATGCGTCAAACTGTCTGTGCCTTGCACATCTTTGTACTGTCTTCATTGACATTCCTAATTTGTGCATTTGCGGAGGATAAACCTGGGGTACAACCGGATCCGAGGGTAAAACCAGGGGCGACAATAAGTCTGGAATTCCCTGACATGGCCGAGACGCTGAGCAAGTCGAAACCAGTACTTTTAGTGCGTATCCCAGACAACTATGATCCGAAAAGACGTTATCCTCTTTTTCTCTGGGAGAATGGCGCAGGTGGAGACCCTGGAATGTATACAGTTCTTGTCAATACTGAAGACTACATATGCATCAGCATGCCGCTTTTTCCGAAACCCGGTACCCATTTAAACAGTGGCCAAAATCCTCTTTTTATGCTACATGCCGATCTTGAAGTTCTTTGGCCCTCGTGGAAAACTATGCTGGAAAAATTGGAGACAGTGGTGCCCAACATCAGAAAGAAGGCAGGGGTCGCCGCCGGTTTTTCAAATGGTGCTCACTCCCTAGGTATCGTACTTTCACATGAAGAATCGGCCAGGGGATTCCAACGGTATTTCAGGACTTTTGTTTTTGCCGAAGGTGGCTTTACTCTTTTGACTGGAAAGTATCTTTCAGACCGGGCATTGCTGATATTTGCGGGAGAGACGTCCTGGGGAGCACAATCCTATACCAACGGGAACGGTGGAAGTTCATCATGCTATGCTATGGTGGATGATCTTTGCAGAAACAAGGTTGACGCCAAGCTCATTGTAATGAAAGGTTGTGGGCATGCCTTCCCGCCAGAATACATCTCCAGGGCCAAGGAATGGGTTGCGTCCAAGACCGGAATGGGCGCAAAATCCTCGGTCAAATGGAAACCTGCAGATCTTGACGGCGGATTGGACAAAAAAGATGATTCCGCTCTGGCCGAATATCTGGGGAAACAGGATTTCGTTGTCAAATCCGAAAAAGACAAACCAATTTTGATCTACTGCATGTCAGACTATGAGCCGGAAGTAAAAGGTGGAAAGAAATCAAAGACAGATGGGACTCCGATGAAGATGTGCATTTCAACAGACAA
>CAIQLG010000448.1 GCA_903872565.1 uncultured Lentisphaerota bacterium
GCCTATGTCGACGCCTACGGCATTGGGGATTACGGCGTTGTCGCACGCTATCACTCCGCCGATGGGCATTCCATAGCCGACATGGCAGTCCGGCATAAGAGCGACATGCCTGAACACCACAGGATGGCTTGCCAGGTTCGACGCCTGCTTCACAGCCTCCTCTTCAAGATCTTCGCACCAGCTTTTTACTGGAAGCGTTCCAAGATTATCCTTTACCCATTTCATGATTTCACCTTCTTGATTTTGATTTTCACAGTCCCGTCTTCTTCGTTTACAATATCCGCCCCTATGGGCAGGAATTTCCCGATGACATGCAGGTTCGTCTCCGTGTGCAGTGTCAGAGGCATGGTGCGGAATTCGCCCGCGCCAGCCAGCGCCATCGGCAGCAGCAGCTGGTCGGCCAGATGCTGTCCGACCGGCACATCGGCCGCCATGTATGCAAGGATTTCCCTCGCAACACCCTCGGCGACCTTTTCAGCGGAAACACCGAGCCTCCCGAATCCGGAAAATATTTCCATCACGCCGCATTCCGACGAGACCGACGCCATGACCACGTTGCCGGGGCCCGGCGAAGTCGTAATGCGTTCCAGCCGCAACTCCGACTCCTCCCATTCGAGCATGCTGCGAAGTTTCTTGAGTTCGCGGCTTGCAATATCGTTGGAAAGCTTTGACACCATGGCCACGCCTTCGCGTTTCTGTACCTTGCCACGTTCCAGCAGCTTCAGCGCTTTTGATGGTTTTGCTGCAGCAGGCGCAACGCGAACCTTGAACAGTCCTCCTCCCGCAGGATAGAAACCATGGCGCACAAGTTCCGCTGAAATTGTCGCACCCGATATCTGCTCCAGCAGCGGCAGAAATGTCTTCTGCAGGAATTCGAAGGGAGGAGCCATCATATTGTGAGTGCCTCCTTCAATCTCCACATCTGAAACGCCTTCCGCCCTGATGAGCGCAGGCAGGATTGTCTGGAGGATAAGAGTGCAGCTTCCCGCCGTGCCGACAGCGAAGCGGTATGATCCCGCCTTTATCTTGCGCGGCTTGAACACAAGGTTCTGCGAACCCGGATCATTGCCTGTCACTTCCGCATCTCCAACTTCGGCCGCGGCCCTGACAGCAGTCATATGCTGCCTCATGAGGCCTGGCTTCCTGCGCCCTGCGCGTATCTTTTCCAGAGCGACCGGCATTCCGGTAACAAGGGACAATGACAGCGAGCTGCGGAGCATCTGTCCGCCTCCCTCTCCAAAGCTTCCATCAATCCTGATCATGATAATCACACCTTTCTTAAATGTTCTATGAAATTTTATCCGGCGGCGTCCCCGGACGGCAAAGATCTGGTGAAACATACCTCTTGACGTTATCAGCGCCACGACCATAGGTCCATGTAGTTCCACCGGCATCCATCCGGGGACATCAAACTTTCAAAGAGGAATCCTCCAGAGACAATCTTTGACGAAACGTCATATGCTCTACCCGCTGAGCTACAGAACCGGACCGGTGTGACCCGGACACGGCTCCGGCGGGGATCGAACCCGCGACCATATGGTTATCTTGTAGTTCCGCCGGCATTCGCCGGAAGATTCCAAATTTTCAAAATGAGCGGCGACAAGGATGCAGAGAGTTCCCGCATGCAAGGCAGGAATCGAACCTGCACGCTCGCCGTCCATCCTCTCGGACCTCCGGCCACGTTCCCGGGAATTGGCTTTCGCCTTGAGCTGTACTCCCTTGCGGCATTCGCCACTCAAAACTTCTTTTTCCTTTCCTAATCTACACCTTGATCTTTTATTTATTAGAGCCAACTGGCTCATTAACATGTCAATATCTTTTGTCGCATATCAGCAATTCCAGCTCCGGACGGCGACAACTTCTTGGAGAGAGAACTATGCACCTGTCGGTTTTCACTTTCAGATGCATGCCGGTTTCGATGCCGGCTAGCCAATGTACTCCCGCCGGCATTCGCCGTCCGGCCTCTGGAAAATCAAGTCAATGCAACCTTTCATTTTACAGTTCAACTTTTCCTATCTGTTCGAGCCACCAGTCGGGACCGGCCTCTTGATGCGCAACCGCTGCTATCAGGTCGAACACCTGGTCGCTGAATCCCGCGACATGCAGGATGTCCTCGCCGGGCCTCGCCTGCGTCTCGGCATGCGGCTGGACATCCACGCAGACCATCTTCGCCTTCGGGTTGGTTCCCTTGAACTTCGCCCACTCGACCATGGTCGCGGTCGGGGCTCCAGTCCTGGCCACGGTATCAACCCATGACTGGTTATCCGAGACGTATACTATCAGATCGCCCTTGGCCTTCTGCTCATTGAGATGCCGCAGGGGCGCAGAACAATTGGTTCCACCCGAGGGCAGACCAGCAAGCTTTTCCGCATTGGTCATAACCGAGTCACGCTCATTCAACCTGCACGGAACCACGTTGTCCGAGAAGGCTACAATTTCCGCGTCCCTGTTCTTCCTGAGCAGAGCCGCCGCCACGAGCGCGGCAACATCGATGCACTGGACCTTCGAGGTCGACCCCCTGCGTATTCCGGTGACCGGCGAACGCATCGAGCCGGACACATCCGGAAACACGAATATCCTTCCATCCACTTTCGGAACATTCGCCATCGCCGCATCCAGAGCATCCTGCAACGCCTCCCTGATTTCATGAGGCAGCTTGCTGTCGGCGTTCTTGTATGCGCAGAGCAACTGATATGGAAAAACCCTGGCCTTCCTGATTTCGTCCGGATTCCTCAGTTTTTCCGCCAGGGCACGAGCAACCTCTTCGCTGCCGAAGACGCCATGCCGCTGGAACATGTTGAGGTTCATTCGCAGAGTCTGCCACGATGAACGCTTCGCGATGGAAGTCCATTCATTCCTGTCAAGCTTCATCGCAGTCAGATAATGGAACGGGATGTCCGGAATCTCCGGGCGCATGCCGGGAGCCGCAGCCTTGAATGCCTCGTACTCCTTCACGATTTCCGGCAGGGACTCCGCATCATGCGTGCGTCCAATCAGCCAGCCGTAGAAGGCCTCGCGCATCTTCGCGGCAGGATGCGGATGCACCATCTTCACAATGTCCGCCAGCGACGGGGATTCCCCGATGGCCGCCCTGAACAGCGCATTCTCGTCATGTTGTTCAAGCCAGTTCAGCACCAGGCGCTTCGGACGTGAGCCGAGGCTCTTGCGGCCGGTCACTCCGGATCTCACGATCTGCACGAAATTGCGCAGCATCTTCGGCGAATCAATGACCCGCGGGAACACCGTCTCCAGAAGATCCGGTGACTTCACGGCCAGAACCGCACACAGAAACGCGGGCAGATCCTTCATTAATCCGCGTTCGCGGGCATGGATCGCGGCCTTCGCTATGAACTCGGGCGCGACCGCTTCGCAAAGTTTGAGCACCGCGTCAAGCTGGCTTTCCGCACTGGCGTAGAACGTGTCGTTCATGCAGCCGGTGGCCGCATACTGCGCCAGCGAGTGCTCCGGTGTGAACCGATAGGAAGGCGCACCGTGCTCGTTCCTGGTGTCGGTTCCCGGAAGCATCGCCCCTATGATAGACCTGAAAATCTTCTTGTTCGCCATAAGTCACCTATTTTCTGTTAATGTCCGCATCCGGCTCTGCGGACTTTCAAATTGATATGCCGGAAATCTGGAGATCCCTTTAGCAACGGGCGTGCCAAGTCCTGTCATAAATGCCGGATGTAATTTATAACTCGTTTATTATAAGAGTGATATAATCATAATAAATTTTATGATTGTTTTTAAGGATGTTATTGCTAATTGGATAAACTTATATTATATTCTAATGTTTTATAATATAGGATTATATTCAATTCACAGCAAATTGGAGGATCATTCAGATGAAACGTGTGGCAATCGGACTTCTCGGACCAGTGCTTGACCACGGAGCGGGAAATGACCGCTGGAACAAATGGAGGCCCACTGTCGGCCTCTGCCAGCAGGAGGAACTGCCCTTTGACCGCCTGGACCTCATCTACAATATACGATATACCAAGCTGGCGGAGGTGATTGTCAAGGACATCTCCACCGCATCTCAGGAGACGGAGGTGAAGCTGCATCGGGTCGAAATGGGCGATCCTTGGGATTTCGAGAAGGTCTATGGTGGACTTTTCGACTTTGCTAAAAACTACCGCTTCGATACTGACGAGGAGGAATACTATGTCCATATCACGACCGGAACGCACGTTGCACAGATATGCCTTTTCCTGCTGACGGAATCGCGCCACTTCCCCGCCAAGCTCGTGCAGACAAGCCCTCCTAGGGACCGCGGACGCGATGGATGTGCCGGAACCTGCACTGTGATTGATCTCGATCTCTCGAAATATGACGCGATTGCAAGCCGATTCGAGAAGGAGGCCGAGGACGACATTTCATTTTTGAAAGGTGGAATAGAGACGCGGAATCCGCAGTTCAACCTCCTGATAGAGCGCATCGAACAGGTCGCCCTGCGCTCTTCCGAGCCGGTGCTGCTGATGGGACCCACAGGTTCCGGGAAGTCGCGCCTTGCAAGAAGGCTGTACGAACTGAAGAAGGCTCGCGGGCTGCTGAAGGAGAAGGCTCCTTTTGTAGAAGTCAACTGCGCTACTTTGCGCGGCGACACCTCGCTGTCCACACTCTTCGGTCACCGGAAGGGAGCATTCACAGGAGCGGCGCAGGACCGCGACGGACTGCTCCTCTCCGCCAACAATGGAATGCTGTTCCTGGACGAGATCGGAGAACTTGGACTCGATGAACAGGCGCTGCTCCTCCGTGCGATAGAGGAGAAGAAATTCCTGCCCATGGGATCCGACCGGGAGGTCGAAAGCAGCTTCCAGCTCATATGCGGGACAAACCGCGAACTCCGCGAGGCGGTGATGCAGGGACGTTTCCGCGAAGATCTGCTTGTCCGAATACAGCTCTGGACTTTCCGCCTGCCCGGACTCCGTGAGCGCGACGAGGATATCGCTCCGAATCTTGACTTCGAACTGGATGGATTCGCAAAACGCACCGGATGCAGGGTCACTTTCAACAAGGAGGCACGCAAGAGGTTTCTGGAATTCGCATTGTCGGCGGATGCTGTGTGGGATGCCAACTTCCGCGATCTCAACAGCGCGGTGGTGAGAATGTCAACACTCGCTCCGGGAGGACGCATAACGCTCGGAACTGTCGAGGAGGAGATATCGCGGCTTCAATCAATCTGGAAGCGTCCGGAGGAAAACGGGATTGATGGACGTGCAGACCTTGCAATGGTGAGTGATATGATTTCACCCGAAAAACTGGAGGAGCTTGATCTGTTCGACCGGCTCCAGCTTGCCTCCGTGCTCTCCGTCTGCCGCGAATCCCGCACTCTTTCCGAGGCGGGCAGAAAACTTTTCTCGGTGTCGCGCACCAGGAAGGCGAGCTTCAACGACGCCGACAGACTCCGCAAATATCTTGCGCGGTTCGGACTTTCATGGAACAGCCTGCATGACAATCTCTGAAAACAGCCTGTCTATTGGTTTTATGTCGGGAACAGGAGGCAGTTTAGATTTCCCCCGCAGCCTTTTCAGCGATTCCATTCTTTTCTCAACATCGGCCATGATCTCTTCATAGCCGAACTTCCCGGCCCTTATGTCGAGCAAATATTGTCTTGTGGCGCCTTCGCAGCGCACAAGCGGATGTCCGTGCCGCAGAATGCTTTCCCCGGAAATCAGCAGCCTGACGCAGTGCATCATGTTCTTCCTGTCATACTGGAATTCACCGCCCTCCTGGTTCTTCCATCTGCTCTCGTTGCGGTTCTTTTTCCAGTCATGATATCTGCGCCAGTCCTTGAGCGCCTTGTCGTATTCCTGATGGTTGTATATGAGCAGGCCGCAGAACCGCCTGCGTTCATCATCCATGGGAATTGACTCGCAGACCAGCATGTCGCCTCGGAAAACTCCTTTTGCTTTTGTCCCATAATCATATAGACGATAGACAAATGGCGCATGCTCCAGTGCGGCCGCATGGCAGTGTTTCAGATTGATTCCGCTGTCTTTCAAAGTGACTGGCCTGCACGGACATCCGGCATCAGAGTCCATGGGGATGAACCAGCAGAAGTCGGTTTTTTCAGGCGGCCTTCCAGGCTGCGGATTCCGCACCATCTTGTTCTGGCCGGAAGCCTTTTTTATCTGCGAATATGCGTAACCTGAAAATGTATCGAACGCCTTCAGCGACAGGAACTTGCTTCTGACTGCGATTATCTTGTCCATTGCTGGCGTGCAAAGCCTTATGCAGTCTTCGGGAGTCCATAGCAGCTCGATCATATTGGGATTGCATTCCGACGCCAAGAGAAAAAACTTCTTTAGTTCGAAATATTTTTCATCCTGCTTCTCGTCGCCTATTTCCTCCACTGTTTCCGAAAGTGAAATCCTTTCATTCGCGGGAACCACGAACAAGCCGCGGAGGTCAATGTCCGACTCTGCGGACTGGAGCCCGTATGAGTGGCTTCCTGAAACGGCCTCGAAGATCAGCCGTCCAGATTTTCTGAGAGCTTTTATGTCTTTAGTTTTCATTTTTCTCGCATCCGGTAAGAAATTAAATCTTCCATGCCTTTTCCAAATATTCCCTGAACAAACAGTTCAGAGGCTCGGCATCATCCGCCCTGGCATCCGGAAACTGTTCCGGTTTTATCCGCTCAAGTTTTGACTCGACGAACTTGTCCAGTTCCGGAATCCTGTCGTCCTTGTCCTTCTCATTACTCTGTTTCTTCTTCTCAAGAAGATCCTCAATGGTATTCGTCATCACGGCATCGGGAGTTACTTTCGCCATGAGCATCTGAAACTCTGTGGGCGCCGGACCAAGTCCTGCCTCGATCCACCTGCAGGCGAACAGCGGACGTATGACGTAGAAGTATTTCTTGAAGGAGACTTTTTCCTCTGTGAAGTGTGTCAGGTACTGGCTCTTGGCCATGCTCAGATAATGGTGGAGGCATCTGCGCGGCGAATAATAATCGGGCATCAGGTTTCTCATGTCCTCTGCAAATCCATGATTGTCCAGATAGACTATGCCCGACTGGAGCCACTCGAGGAGCACCGGGTTGGATTTTCTGAAATGGAAGAGTGTCTTCCGTATGTCCCATCCGGAGAGGTCCAGTTCGCCATCGATGACCGGTTCTATCGTGTCCTTGCGGTCGGCTATCGAAAGATACCAGTCCTGCGGATGCATGTAGATGAAGCGGACATCGTAGTCGCTGTCGGGGGACGCAAAGCCCCAGGCGCGGCTGCCGGATTCGCAGGCGTAAAGAATGCTTATTTGCCTGTCCTTCGCAAGCAGGCTTAGCCAGTCCAGTATAGAATCCTTAATTTTCATGCCCCGAGTTATCCTTTGATTTCTAGTCGTGTAAGATATCACGGTTTTCCGACAAGTCACGACTTAAACTTTACGTAAGTCTTACGCCCGCCAAATCTGCAAGGCCTTCCAGGACTGTTGACAATCGGGGTTTTGCGGATATTCTAATGGACTGGAAAATTTGAGGATATTTCGCATAGGCTATGAGTCGGAGAGGCTAAGTTATCATGAAACTAAACCGCCAGAATATCTATGACAGGCTCTACAAAATATACATAGAGTACTGTCGAGTCTTTAAAAATAAAGACACAGGGCAAATGTGCTGCATGTGGTCTACAACAGATTTGCCCGATGAAATATATAGGTGCGAGCAAATCCATAATATTCAAGCAGAATTTGATCTTTCACTCACGGAAGATGATGCATTGGAGATCTATAACATGGATTTCGATGATGCCGTAAACTTCATAATAAGGCTCATGAAAAAGAGAAACGATAAGGATGTCACTTCTACCTAGACTGACTCCTGAGCCTATCTTAAGCATCCCCAATCACCATCACATAGGAAAATAAAATGTCATCAGATAAAAGTTTCATAGAATTCATTGTGGACCAGATGGAAGATGCCGGAACTATTTCTTCCAGGAAAATGTTCGGTGAGTATGCGATATACTGCGACGGCAAGGTCGTAGCACTCATATGCGACAGCCAGCTTTTTGTGAAACCAACCGAAGGCGGCAGGGCGTATATATGCGATGTTGTAAAAGCCGAACCGTATCCAGGAGCCAAGCTGTATTTTCTGATAGAGGATAAATTCGAGGACCGGGAATGGATAAGTGGATTGATCAGGATTACAGCGCATGAACTTCCGATGCCAAAGCAGAAACGAAGCAGGATTAGAGGAAATTGACAATGTCTCGGACGCTCCGGACGCTCTCCTCCGACCCCGCATGCACATAAGACAGATTTTCTATTTCTCTGCAATCCCACCGGCCAAAGCCATAAAACAAAATATCCCCCGCATACCCGTGTAACTGTAAAATGACCGTCCGGAGCGTCCGGAATGCTGTGAACCGCACGGCTCGAACATGTCATGGGGAAGTGAGCCCGGGGTCACTGGTTCGGCTTGAGTTAGCAGGAAATCCTGACGATTGCCCGCAAAGTGACTCACTGCAATCTCTTGTTAACGCCTTCCTTTCCCTGTCCTGATATTTATCCATCTGTGTGTTTTTGCGCAATAATCGGTCCATTCCTGTCCGAACATCTTCGACAGGCAGGGCTCTTGCTCCTCATCCGTTCCTGTAGAGGTGTTCAACAAGAGCCGACATCACTATACCCAATATCCCTATGAGATAAACATCAACATTTATTACCTATGTCCCACATTTGATTTCAGTGCATCGCAGATATATCTTCATGCCATATGAAAACTGAAACTCCAATCGGCCATGCTCCGTTGCCGGTGATCGACATGCATACCCATCTCGCCGGAATGGGCCACGGCGGGACCGGCTGCTGGGTGTCGCCCAGCAAGTTCAACTCGCCCATGTTCAGGGCCATGCGCTGGATGCTGGGCATCTATGGTGCGCACAGGTCGGAACATCTGGATCAGGCTTATCTGGAACTGCTTGACAGCGAGATCCGCACAGCAGCGGCCAACGGCGCACTGGATGCGGCAGTCATCTACGCACATGACCGCATCTACACAGAAACAGGAGACATACAATTTTCGGGACAGGAGCTTTATGTGCCGAACGACTATGTGTTCACCTGCGCCGAGCGCGAGTCCATGCGCGGCAGATATCTGCCTGCGGTATCGGTGCATCCCTACCGGCGCGACGCTGTCGCCGAAACAGAACGCTGTATCGAGCGCGGAGCCGTTGCGATGAAATGGCTGCCCAATTCCCAGTGCATGGATCCCGGAAACAGCCGCTGTTTTGCGATCTACGACCTGCTGGCGGCCAGGAAGGTGCCGCTGATCGCGCACACGGGCGGAGAGCATACTGTCAGCGTCATCCGCCCGGAACTGGGCAACCCCGAGGCGCTGCGACCGGCGCTGGACAGGGGAGTAACCGTCATCATGGCTCATTCCGGAACCAGAAGCGGCCTTTTCGACGGGCACTGGCTGGAAGAGTTCTGCTCTCTTGCCCGCGAATATCCGAACTGCTGGGGCGATACTGCGGCATTCTGCACGCCGGGTCGCACGAGATGGATTCCGAGAATGATCAAAGAACAGGGAGTTGTCGAAAAGCTGATGCACGGCAGCGACTATCCTGTTCCGGTGACGGCATGGTTCGCGCTGGGTGAGCTGGGCTGGAAGAAGGTACGGGAGTTGAGTAGTATTCCTAGCGTCCTGGAACGCGATGTCAGAATAAAACGTGAGA
This sequence comes from uncultured Lentisphaerota bacterium, assembly GCA_903872565.1. GTDB lineage: Bacteria > Verrucomicrobiota > Lentisphaeria > Victivallales > GWF2-50-93 > CAIQLG01. The sequence continues at coordinate 9,675 of CAIQLG010000448.1, forward strand.
TGGGCCTGCCGGAAGCGGTGTTCACGAACGCGGCTAGAGTGCTGGGGGCTGCCGCACTGCGGCGATGGGGGCTGAAAACCTGACTTTCAATCTCTCAAAAGCCACTTGTTACCAATGAAACCTTATCCGCCGGAGTTTATGAGTATTTTTCAACGACCTGAGTCAGAAGCGTGCTTTTCATCATGAATCAGTTCAATGTTTAAAAGTTACTCGCCGCCTTTCTGACGGTCGGGTTTTCCTAGTTTGTATCGGTCTTTTGAAACTCAACGCTCATCGACTTTCCACTTGTCGTCTTCCTTTATTACGTTTAGAGGAAACGCTTCTTTGCCCTTGTGCGACAGTGTGACCTTGCCCTTTTCTTTGTCACCAGCGAATGTAAAGCTGAAGTCTTTTAGTTGGTAATCGCCAAAGACTTTTTTCATATTTGCCTGAGCTTCTTTAAGGTTATTCTCCCAGTCTGCTTGCTCTTTGCCTTCGCGAATTCGCTTCGAGTATGCATCCCTGAAAGCAGTGACATCGGAGTCCTGCGCCGCTTTCAGTACCGCAATCACAGGAGCGGCTTCCAGAATGTCGTTTGCAGAACCTTGTTTGTAGTTTTTTCTTATGTCAACGGCACCAATGCCTTTCTCACTTTCAAAAATGAATACGCCGTCTTTGAAACATAAAAGAACGTCTCTTTTGCTGTCATCGTACTGGAACAGCATTATATAGGTTCCGCCCGGATTATTACCCTTGAACCTGTCACCAAAAGCCGCTTCTTTCAAGTTGTTTTCAATATGCTGAATCCTTATGTCCTTCGGGGGCCCTGGCAGATGCCACATATTGTAAATGACGATGACTCTCGACACATTGGGCCAGTCCATGAACTCGACTACCGAGCCCTTCAGCTTCATGTTATCACTGAGCTGGTTCCACATGTCATAGAGGTCTTCTTTGGATTTCGAGAAAACCCAGCCGATGCTCGCGAATCCAGTTAAATTCACGACTTCGGGAATCTCTTCCCCATGGACTGGTGCTGTCTTTGTCCCAGTAATATTGAGGAGCCCGTCTGGTCGTTCAGTGCCTTTGACATCGGCTGTGTCAGTCCTGTCAGCTTGTCGTTTCAACACACCGTACGGCTCGTTGTCGATTCTCAGGACAATACCTTCCTGCTGCGGGATTCCATTATGCAGACCGAAGTTCACACGGGACAAAACGACGGGACTCGATCCATTTGCTCTGATTGTGATGGTCGCCATTGTTACGGATCCAGCTCTAGGTTCCCGATCAAAAGAGATTGTATATGTCCCTGAATATTGTTCAGTCTTGTCGGCCTTTGCAATGACTATATCTGTATTTCCGTCAGCTGTGAATTCCAGACTCTGAACATTCGGGTTGTCCTTGTCGGCAGTGAACACGGATTTCCATTTGCCGACCAGTGCCAGCTTGAAATCGGCTGCGCTTAGATCATACTTGAGCTCGACGACCACCGGCGAAGCCGGATTGGATGCATCTTCTTTGTTTAAAGCTTCCTTTTCTTTTGCTTCTCTGATTTTCTTAATCGCAACTCCCTTTTCTTCATCAGTAAATTTCTTTCCCCTAGTGTTTTCAAGAATCTCCAGAGTTTCATTAATCTCGGCCTCAAGGAAAATATCAGTTTTATACCTGTTTATTAACAGAGCTTTCATTACTTCATTGTAACCTTTTGCATTTCCTATAATTTCTGTGTTTACGCTACATCCAGCGACGACCTTAGTTGATACTCCATATGTGTTTTTTAAGAATTGCTCATAAGTTTTGCGAGGAAGGCATAATCCATATTTTTTTAATTGATATTTCCCGGATTTAAAATCTTTTTCAGCTTCCTTTTTACCTTCTTCGTATCCCTGATCTTCAGTTTTAATTATAGAAGGCGTCTCCACCTTATTATTTTGTTCCTCGATATCAGACTTGAGCGCACTAAGTTCAATCGTCTTACTTTGAACGCGGCCAGTTAACGCCACAGATGAGGTAGATAAGGCTAAATTGATCAAATTTACACCTGAAGCCGTAAGCCTCGCAAGAGCGGCGGGTGATATCTTCGTGTCGTTCATTTCCAGATCCTTGAGTGATTTCATTTTGGTGAGCGACTTGATGGCGTCGTCAGTGAGAGGCAGGTTGCTGAGTTTGACGGCGGTTAATTTTTCAAACATGGATAGTTTCGCAACGCCCACATTTGTGATACGCGTATTGGAGAGGTAAAGACTCTGCAGTCCGGCCATTTCATGCAGGCAATCCAGTGCGTCGTCATCAACTTGTGTGCCTTCAAGGGAAAGCCATTTCATTTCGGTCATGCCCGAGAGGCTGGCGAGACCTCTGCCATTGACGGCGGTTCCATTGAGGCACAACCATTGAAGCTTGGTCAGCGGTTTCAAGTGTTCCAAACCGGCATTGGTAACGAGGGTGTGCTGGAGGTCGAGGGTCTTGAGTTTGACAAAGCCTGCAATGGTCTGCATGGCGGCGTCTCCCACGCGGGAGTTGCCGAGTTGGAGATCTTCGAGTTGTGTGAGTCCCTTGATCTTGGCTATGCCGGCATCGGTGATGGGTGCGGTATAGAAGCGAAGTACGCGCAGTTTCTTGAGATTGGAGATTGGATCCATGGCGGCATCATCGTATTTGGAGTTGAAGTCGAGCCAGAGTTCTTCGAGATTGGTCAGCCCGGCCAGATGAGACAAGCCTGCACTGCCAAATGGTGTGATTCCGAACTGGATTAGGCGAAGTTCCCCAAGATCTTCGATGGATTTCAGCCCGTCGTCGGTTACCTGCAGGGGGTGCAGGGTACTGAGGCGGAGACTCTGGAGCTTCTTGCAATTGGCAAGGTGGGCGAAGCCGCGATTGGTGATTTTAATGGGAACGGTGCGCGGGTCGGGACCATCCCAGCAGTCGTTGACACCGATTTCGACGGTCTTGACTTCGCGGTGGATATCCAGTACGGCAACATCGTTATCGGTGGCATTGATGGAGAAGGAGATAGAATCACCTTGTATAGAGTAATGGGGTGGATCCGGCGCGTCGGCAGCGCGCAACGAATGATCCGATTCATACCGTGGCCTATGGAATCCCACAAAATAGATCAGTATGGCCAACCCTAGGGTTCCTATAAATGCTAAAATGGCAAGATGTCTTTTCATCTATAACGTTATCGGCTCTGGAATCATGCGGAGCGGAATTACCTGAAGCCGGCCTGTTTATATGGTTTAATTATTTTATACATTAATGCTGCCTTTTTGGACTGTATTTTTCAAGAAGAGTGACTATTTCACGGTGTCCCATCTTGACAGCATTTTCCATAAGTGTCATATTTTTCAAGCCCCTTACATCGGGGTTGGCGCCATTCTCCAGGAGAAAGCGTACTGTCTTTGTATTGCCGTTGTTGACCATCCAGCTGAGTGCCGTATATCCATCCTTGTCGCAGGTGTTGACATTTGCTCCAGATGAAACAAGGAGCTCAACCGTATCTCCACAATTTACATGAAATTCACAGATTAATGCCGAAGAACCGTCCGTTCCTTTTTCCATCAAAAGCCTTGCAATGTCGTAGTGGTTCTTATTAAGTGCGAAAATAAGAGCTTTTGACGCATCTCCAGTCTTCATCGAAACTCCACTTTCGATCAGAATTTTGACAACTTCTATTTTCCCTTCTGAAGCGGCAAATGTTAGCGGAGAAGATATGAGATATGATGGTTCGGGATTTGGAGCAGTTGACGCGCCATACTTCAGAAGTTCTTTGACGATCTCGGCATGGCCTTGCCTTGCGGCCAGATTTATGGCATTATGCTCCTGATAATTTCTGTTTACTTTAGCACCGTGTTTCAGCAATTCCCTTAAAATATCAAGATGCCCGCGATAGGCGGCTTTCATCAGGAGAGTCCATTTCGAATGGCCTGTCTGGTTGGCGGAAAGCCCCTTGTCCAACAGAATACTCACCTTTTCAAAATCTCCCTCCCATACGGCAACTGACAAGGCATTGCTTTCGTTGCGTCCTGCATTGGAAAATCCCTTGATGGTTTCCTGGACATTGTCGCATCTTTCAATCGCTCCACCTGCAAAAAGAATATATCCCCGACCGGCTGCATCCTTAGAAGGTTTTTCATATATGATAGGAAGATCAATGTCAACTTGATCCAAAGATGAAGAATAATTTATAAAGGAATATCTTTCGGCAAGTTTCGGAATTGTATTCATTTCAGGCATGTCTTCCAATCTAACGGGCAGGCTTTTGCTTGTATCCGAATATGCTTTTAGCGCCGTATATATCTGGTTTAACTCACGATACGCATTTCTGCTTTGCTGGAAATATTTGCCTCCCGGCGACGGTGGATTTAAAGTTATCCACAATTGGAACAGTACAGGAAGCATTGACAATACAAGCGGGAGAATGAACTTGCAACGTATTTCCTTACACGTTACAATGCCAAAGACCGAATAGAGCAATGCTACAAACAAGAATAATATCCCTGTCAGAGGGAGAAGGGCGGCAATGAGTGTGAGGCTGTTGCCATGAAATGGGACAAACATTAGTCCTATTGCGCCCCATCCAATTATCAGCCAGGTGTAGGTAGATGCTAAAAGGCTCTTCTTTTTTGTTTTCAATTCCATCGGTTATCGGTTTTCTCCAAGATTCCAACGCCTTAGATCACCTGCGACTACAGGCTTTTAGGAGAATCTGCATGGCTGGGGTTCATTTTCATTCTATAGATAATTCTATTTCTTCTGTGGAGATTTTCCCTGACCAAATATCTTTTACTCCGATATTATATTTCCCAAATATTTCTTTGTTGTCTTTCATCATTTCATTAATCCATATTCCAGTTTCATATCTAGCGGAAACCTTATATTTTCCAGCTTTTATTGGGGCTTCTTGATTATCGCCAGAAACCGGATACAATTTCACGCGAGCCTTAAGCATAAAGGATTCTGAAGGCTTAAGCACCAAAATTTTATCTTTTTGAGTCCCCCATGTTATTGCATCATCATTATTGAATGCAAGTGTTTCGGTTTTTCCTGTCGAGTCTCGGAAATCAAGAGAAAGGAGCGGCCCTCTTGAAGCATATGCAAAATGATTGAGCAGATAAATTGTTTGATCGCTAGTGTTTTGGATTGTCCAAGTAAGCCAAGCAGATGATCCTGCGCTGACCGCTTTTGCTTCGCTTGATAAGGTAGTTTTTAACTGGGTTACAGGTGCAGGTGTTTTATCTGAAGCAATTATGAGCGTAATCCTGCATCTTACTGGAATTTTGCAGACTTGAACTGTTGAGCCGTCAGGATTCAGATATTCAAAACAGTATTCGCCACTTTGAAGGTCGGGGATACTGACGCCCTTGGTGACCGGAGACGTGTGTTCTCTTGTGACCAGACATGTTTCAATCCAATACAGTATGGTCTTGTCTTCGACCTTGTATCCTTCCCGTTTGACAGCGAGACCTGAATTGAGTATTGTCCGTCCGGGAGTTGCAGGGGTGAGTCCTGAAATGTCACAGTACACAGGAATGAAGTCTGGAGATTCCGGAGAAGAAACGGAGACCTTCAGTCCTCCGACCGACTGAATGAACTTCCAATCAGCATGCGATGAGGTCGCTGTACCTGTCAACATTGAACAGGAGACAATGCCCGCAATGCAGAGCACGCCAACCAGGATGAAGGTGAGTTTTGTCTTATTCATTATTTTCTTCACTTCTTTCTTTGATCCTCAAATAGTTGTTTGGCTTTGGCTTCCGCCAAAGGGATGACGTCTTTCTTGAAACGCTCGACTATGGCTTGCGCCATGACTTCATTATACCCTTTGACATTCTGTTGAAGTTCCTCTGTGACAACGCATCCTGCAACAATGAGAAGTTCCACATTGTAGTCTTCCCTCAGAACCTTTTTGAATAAGTTGTTGTGAGCCATTGGTTGTCCGTACAGCTTCCAACAGAGCTTGCCTTGACCGAGAGACGCCTGAGCTTCCGATTGTCCAAGTTCGTACGGGGTGTTCGCAGGAATACCTTGTGCATTTTTCTTTTGTCCGGCGATGATGATTAAACTTGACTTAGAGCGGAGCTCCCCCGTCCATGCCTTGACGCCGATCTCCGCGCCATTGTTCTTGTTCAGGTAGACGGCTTGGAAAGTAACCTGACCACCGGCAGGTGCCGTCCACTCATAAGTGCGAACATAGCTGTCCCCGCCCGCCAGAACGACAAAGTTCAATCGTTCATCTTTGGCAGACATCCGGCCAAACACCATAGGAGGGCCATATTCGTCTGGAAGAAGGACTCTTTTGTCGAATGAATAGATTGGCATTAGCGTCAATCCCGGCATGTATACGATTTCGATATGCGCGTCTGGGTTGTGGATCTCGACCTTGATTTCATATTTTTCCCCCGATTCAATTGTAACTTGGGGCGTGATGACGGTCATCTGCAGCCTTGTCTTGGCATCTGCATTCACCAAAGCCTCGGGATGCTCGGAGTCTTTTACCGTCAGCGTCTCTGACGGTTCAGTCCCATAACCTATCGAAGACATAGAAACCATTACCAATACAAGTGCGATGTCCGCTATTTTCATTTTCCCCATTCCTTTCATTATGTGTAGTACGTTGCGACTGGGACGCTGCCTACTTGTCCCCGGTCGTCTTGCTGTCTGATATCGGGTAAAATTTGCCGCCGCGCCCCTCGCGATCGGCAAAATTTTTCTGGCTAGGGATTTCGCTTCAATTGTATTTTTAGATTTTCCCATTGATCATTGCGATAACTCCAAATTCCTGTAGCAAGTGGAACTTGATATTTTTTATATCCATTCGCTTCCACCTCAAGAGTATAACCTATGGGAGCATAAGGTTCTTGGGGAACAATCCAGATACCCCATTGAGTTGTTCTAGGTATGCTAAAATATCCGAGATCATCACTTTGTGTTTTTAAATTATTGGAAGAGATATTTTTAACTGTATTGGTGACAGAAACATTTGCGTATTTTATTATTGAACTATCCTTTTCATCAAAAATCCTACCATTAATATTAGGTGTGATTTCATATAGATACGGTATGCATCCACTAATTATAAACACTAATAATATTGATATGACTAATTGTTTCATGTTTTCGTCTATTTATTCCCTAACGTGTATTTGCATTCTTGCGACTTTACTACAACATCCAGATCCTGTACCGTTCCCAAGGTGACGTTGGCCCGGAAATACGCCTTGACGTAACAACCTGCGTTGACAATGGATACATCAACTCCCGGGCTTGATCCAGACCGCTCCTTTTCCGTGTTCACGAGAGGCGTTCCGTCACTGGCATTCGATCCCGTGAAGTCCCTTTTGCACGTGGTTCTCGATTCCAGCTTGCCGTCCCGGAACTGATCCTCGACCGTCAACTCCAACCACCCCGGGAATGAATATGTCTCTTGTGGCATCAGGTGTATCTCCGTTCCTTCCTTGTCGAGAAAATAGGAATCGCAATTTTGCCCCTGGCGGTGGACGAGATGCGCGGGTTCAAGGAGGCGCACAGTTGATGCGCTGTCGCTTCTATTATCCAATTTTGCGGTGAATCTATAGCTGTTCGGGGCAAGGGTCGTACACTCTACGCTCAGAATCAGGTTGGCTGTCGCAACACCGGTGTCGTTTGACCTACGCTTACGTTCCAGGAGAAACTCCAGCGTCTTCTTCTGACGTTCCTGGAACTCGGCCTCGGGAATGCAACTCCATACCTGGCCGGAGGGGCTCAGGACTTGCCGGCCAAGGATTGATCCCTTGCTGCTGTGAGATGTCCAGCGTGTCGGCTTGAAGTAATAGAGCACGATAAGGTCATCCGGATCTTCTGCGCGCAACCCCTCGTTATAGCGGTAGCAGCAATCTTCCTCGGAAAACGTTCCAGTTTTCTTGTAGTTGTCTCTCAACTGCTGCGCAAGGGCATGGCACGTGTAGACATGGACGAGATTTTCGTACTTGAGTAGCTGAACCAGAGAATCAAGTGGATTTTTTCCTCCTTTCGGGAACCATCCATCGTGATCTCCGGCGTACGACTCCATCGCGATACGGAGGAAGCTGCTGCAGTTGGGACAATGTGCCATCTGGTTCCCGAGCCAGCCGGGTCGTATTTCAGGATCAAGTTTGAATATCAGGAAAACAATTCCCGCAACCAGCACGACGAGAAGTGCAATAACAGCAATTTGATTTATCCTCTTTCGCATAAAATCACCAATCAGCTACCGATTTTTCATTGTGTTGTAGAACGACACTTGCTCAGGCATCCGGCGGAGCCGGATTAGATGAATCTTGTCGGTTAAGCCTTTTCTTTTTCTTTAGGTAAGTAATACTGCACACGAGGAGGACTACAGGGAGAACAATAACGAGGAACAGCCAGAAGAAAAGACTTTTAATGACAGGAAGCAGAAAATTCCCTCGTGCAAATGTCCAGCCTTCATTTCCGACCGGTCGAATTGAACAGTTCGGATCCGTTTGGCCGGAGCCGGGGGAGTAACGGCCATCGGACTCCTTCTTCAAGAACATGATATATCTCTGCTGATTGCCGAGAAACATTACCAACCCGGGACCGTTTATCATTGTGAGATGACCGTGCCCTTGAGCGGTAGGAAGTCGGTAGTGATGAAGGACAAATGTATTCGGTATCTCTCCCTTCAAAATAGTGACGGACTTGAAGGTCGTTTCCACTCCGACAACCTTGATATCTGGTTGGATGTTGGGAAGCACTGAAGTCTCGGAGAGGTCGCGTACCCCAATGTCCTCAGCAATTACAATTACATCGCTTTTTTTTGCGAGTTCATCGAAATCAGGATACCAGCCGAGCCGAGCAAATGCCGGAAAGGCAAGCAGGAAAAACATTAGAATCGAGAAGATGTATTTTGTGTTCATTCTTTACGTCAGTCTTGTGGTGATGTTTTTGGGACATTGCTGGCAGGAGGTTGTTCGGCTGAGTCCTTTTCTGTCACATCTATGATCAACTGAACCTTTCCACGAATATCCTGATCTCGATGGCTTGAATATTCTCGGATTGTCGCAATATGAACCCGAACAGCTTCCGGGTGTTCCTTTGCAACATTGAGTATTGCGGAGAGAGTGCAATGACGCGTGTTGTGCCAGCCCTTACCAAGTGAGGCTACCAGGTCATCCAGCGAAACAATGGCTGCCGCCCCTGCGCAGGAGAGGTAGATTGAGGCATCCCGTGCTGCCTTCTTGTCCTTCGTCTCCCGCATAGCCTTGCCAAGCAACCTGAGTCCATGCTCGCCGAGCCCTGAGAGGATGAAAGCAGACTCCATAGTCATGTTCCCAGCTACGAGCTGGTCAAACGCCTCTTTCGCTGTGGTGGCTGAAATCTCGCCTCCGGTACGTAACCTTAAGGCCAAGAGCCAGCGTTCCGTTTCTTCTGTTTTCCCTGCATAGAGTGCCGTCAGGCAGTTCAAGTCAGGAGGTTGCCGGGATGCGTCATAGATTTTCTCCAGCAGAGCAGACGGACTGATACCCTTGGGTCGGGTATTTCTGTGAGACAGACCGAAAGTGTCCTTGACATATCTGTCAATGGGAATGTCTTCTCCTATGAGTAAATGAATTGATCGCCCCGAATCGTCCAGGTTCACTAACAAGTCGAATTGCCGATCTCCATCGAGATCCATATATGCGTGGGACAATTGCTGGCCGAAGTACGTTTCAGATACCTCCACCGCATATTGCTCCGAGAGCAGACCGAGATACTCTTCAGGCATGGGGTGCCCCAATTGTCGTCCTATGCAGGACGACAAGATTGCTACTGCAAATGATACCCAAAGGTATGTTATACGTCTCATTGTTTCCTGCCGATACTTTCCTCCATCATTCATCCTGCGGAGGCAAGGTTGGATGCATGAAATGGTTAAAATTCCACCTATTTAAAATCAGGCTTTAGAGATGACAAATATGTCTTCTTCTCATATTTGGACAATACTAAATCGTATTTCCCATGATCATATACAGGAGGATTATTCTTTCTGTATTCAACAACAGAAGGAAGATCTCTTGGGAAACAAATTCCTTCCATATTTCCTATCCCCCATTTTTGAACTAATCGCCAACGTATGGAATCCTTATTGGCAAGATAGTCATTTGCGACAGGAAGCAATGAATCAATTTCATTCTCAAGATTATGTGCAACCCAACCGTAATGGCCAGGAGCAATCTCTTTCGCATTGCTTTTATGCAGCAGATACAGTATCCTTACGCTTTCTGCGGTTGCAACAGATGACCGTCTTAGATTTTCACAACTTTCACCAGCGTAAAACGAATATCTCATTCCTGAATAAAGGATTAGCGTAAATATCGTAACACAAAAATAAAGCGTAATCAGCGAAGATTTTAACCATACATATCTGATTTTCCTCATAAAGATGATCAGCAATATACTGAAAAGGGCATACGCAATGGAACAAAAAATGATAACTGATAGGATATTCATGACAAGTCTCCTTTTTTAACAATTTTAATCAGTCGCCCCTCTCCTGGCGGGCGGGTGTTTTTCTGGTTTTCCTTCCATATTTTCTTCTTCTGGTTCTGGATATACAGACAGCGTAATTCCTATTCCCAATTCCCCTGCCAGTTTAGCCAATTCTGCTGGAAAGAAATCGGATTGAACAAGAACATCTCTCCTGTTTATTCCGAAATCCAATTCTGCACCCTCATGTCCTGGAATGCTCATTATCTCTCTTATTGAACTTGCATTATCACGCAAGAAACGAATTGCGTCTTTCTTCTGCTCTTCAAAACTGTCAAAATCGGCATTGCTGACCAAGTATCGTGCGCCAGAAGACGAGTGGTTTGTCTTTTTGGTTCTATATTCACCTTTCCTATAAAAAGAATCAGGCTTCAAGTTAATTTCCAGAAGCTTGTCAACGTTCAGGTCTACACCGCCGACTCTCAACATACAAGACATAATGATTCCTCTATTATGGTGAACGTAAAAACATTATCTATCCAGCAAAGCAGAATTAGATACATCTGTTCCTCGGATGTTTTCCGTTCTTATTGACATTTCAGCACTTTACTCATTCCGCCGCCATCTTACGAATTGTATTTCGGCACAACCGCCTTTCTTAACTTCAAAGTCTTCGGGTTTATCATAACTCATATCATATGGGATAATTGTCAAATCTTCAACTGTAGCTTTATATTTGCCAGGCTCCACTCTTATATGAAACCAGCCATCCTTATCGGTAGTGCAGGAGAGAGCCTTCCCATTACCGCTTATAGTTACTTTTATGCCTTCTATCCCTTTCCAATGGGTTTGTGCAACAGTTCGTCCTTCAATTTCTCCATCAGTCATTTTGGGGATTTGCTCAAGCTGCTCGATTTTCTGTTTGCTTTTCGACAGTAATTCCGTGTTGCCACCATAACATATCTCTAAACCATTATTATAGGTAATCGCAAAAACCAGATATTCTTGCCCAACCTCCAGACGGAGCCTGCCACTTGAATTCTCAGTATAA
>CAIQLG010000449.1 GCA_903872565.1 uncultured Lentisphaerota bacterium
AACCGCGATGTCCTGCTGTTTCCTGAAAAACTTGTCGTGGACGGACGACGGCAATATGTGTGCCTGCATCGTCCTGGTACGCCAGATGAATATCCAGGAGTCAAGGAGACGCGTCCATCAATCTTTATGTGTGCATCTGACTCGTTGAAAACGATATGGAACGAAACCCGGACTCAGACTCTTTTCGCATCACCTATGTTCAGATGGGAGAAAGATCGTATAGCAGCTTCAACACCGCCCATCCGCATTTCGGACAAGGAATGGCTCATGTGTTATCATGGGAAACAAGATTCGACGGTGGGCTATACGCAGTCGTTCATGATCCTGGAAGAGCGGGCTAAAGGATTCCCGCGAATTACACATCGCTGTTCGGAACGTGTGGTGTTCGCACAGGAACCGTGGGAGATGCCGCACAAATTCAAGACACCATGCATATTTGTCACGGGAATGATCAGGATCGGCAACGATGCGCTTCTCAGCTACGGAGCCGCCGACGAACGTGTTGGCACATTGAAGATGCGTTTCCAGGAACTTGTGGATTTCGTACGTACCTTCGACGCTCAGGGCCGAATATGATAATCCATGAAAGCCTTCGGGTGCCTTATGGGCAAGTTTTTGCTAATGTGGCAAAAAGGGCGATGATGGTAGGAATGATGGGGTGACTGACGGGGTTCGAACCCGCGACCTGATGAGCCACAGTCATCCGCTCTAACCAACTGAGCTACAGTCACCATTGAAATAGAATTATTCGAAGAGGTATAATACATCATCCCTGAGCGATTTCAAAAGGAAAGCTTGATTTTTCTCTTTTTATGTTTCAGGATGGTGTCGGTCCTGTTTTAGAGAAAAGTCCCCACGTCTCGTTGTTGAGATGGAAACTGCCAAGGGTGGAAAATCCTGCGAAGAATCTGGATCTTATCTCGCCTATGATGTCGTCCTCGTTCTCCGACGGAAATTTTGCAAAGACATATTCGTATCTTTCCGGCATCGTGTTATCCTCCAAGGAGAGGATGAGGATCTTTTCCGTCTCGCAGAAGCCTGCGACTTTGAGCGGCGTGCTTCTCGCGCATGCCTCCATCACAATGTCGGAACTACTTCGGTAGTCGAAGACTATGTCGGCCTTCGGCAGTTTTATTATCCTGTTCATTCGAAATAATACTCCTTGCCTTTTTCGAGTTCTGGCACCTTCGCGGTCTTAAAGTACTCCACCACATCCTCCACGTCAAGAAAAGATAGGGGAGAAAGTTCAATTTTGCAGGAGATCGCTCCATCGGCATTCCTCGGGATTTTAACACCTGCTTTCTCCATCATTGCCGCATCCTTATCTATCAGCATTCTGCGGCAACTCACGACCGAATCAACTCCCTCGGGATTTTTTACGGGCGAGAATTCAAGTTCCCTTTTGCCTTCGAGAATCATCGGATTCTGCGCGAAAGGCAATGCATCGAAGATGAAAGTCTCAAGCTTGACTGCATTTGGTTTTTCAGGCTTTAGGAGACTTCCTTTTTCATCCACGAACGCCACTTTCTTATCCGCCCTGTGCCATGGCAGTTTCAGCTTTCCGTCCTTAGTCAGCCTCTGTATGAAATCGAGCCTGAAGATGTGTATTGCGGGGCTTCCAGCCTCGAAGAGAAGTCTTCCGTCCTCTTTTCTTTTTTCAGCGAGTTCCGCAGGCATGTCGCTATACTCTATTATCTGCATTTTCCCATCGGAGATGCAGAAATTGCCCAGTTTTTCGTATGGCCCCGTCTTGGCAAGGCTCATCGAGCTCATATCGGAATTTTCAAGACAGTGCAGTCCGATGAAAAGCGGATTCAGCGGGGAGACAAGCGGATTATCGATCTGGAAATATGATATATGGTCTACCCCGTCGGCTTTCATTTTGTCCAGACAACCGCAGTCCCTGAGAGCAAGGAGGGTTCCTCCGTGGCCGTTTGGCGACAACGCAAGGGAATCTTCTGATTCCATGAGAATTTTACCGGAATAGTCCACCGCTGGCATCATTCCCTGTGTAAAAAAGACAACCTGCGCGGATTTCAACCCGAAATAATTGTTTTCCTTGAAGAACTCCTTGGTCTCCCGATCGTTGGCGTCGCTTGTCATTATGAACCATTTCAAGCTTGTAGAATACTTTCTGCCTGCCCTCACAAGTTTTTCCGCGGAATATCTAAATAGTGGCTTGCCGTTGATGGGAGTAATCGGAAATTTTCCTTTCGGTCCATCATATCCGAGCCTGGTACCCTGCCCTCCCGCAACGGTCAGGACGGCAACCTTTCCCCCGGAGATGAGTCTGACACCTTCTTTTACCGCCTCGCGGTAGTAGCCCGCCTGTTTCTCGTTTTCCGGAATGCACCGGAAGATGAATGGTGCCTGGAGGTCATGCGGAATTTCGGTTTCTCTTTTCTGCAGGACAAAATCACGGATCAATGAATCCATGTATTCCCAGTCAATTGCCTGAAGCTGTCCATGCAATTTTTCCTTCTGTTTTTCATCAAGGGTGTTCTCGAAGTGCAAGAGCTGTTCTTGTCCATATTTTTTCAGCTTGTCTCTGAAATCATTATTAAATGCCATAATCTTGTTTTTCCCGTCTTATTGTTTTATGAAAAATACTGTCAGGATAATCTTATATCCGCACAACCAGCATGAATCTTCCATTTATGTGAATATGTAAACCTGACAATGCTAAAGTATACAACGGATACAAAATTATGCAAGAAAGTTCCTAACTCACTGAATGGTCAGTTCGGGCGTGTAACCGCACTGGGCGTAGCCGGCTGATGCCGGAACTAATGTAGCCGCCTCCACATGTCTCGCCGTAGCTCCTTTGCGTAGGCGGATCTTGGAGGCGACTGCACGGCCAACATCCTACTATGCCAAGGCTTCGTAGGACAGGTGGCCGTGGCTACAAATTCCCAACCATCCAGACATCCCTCCAAAATACAATCTCCTATGCACTGGACGTACCTGAGAGAATCCGGGCGGACCTGACAATGATACTTATCATGGAATTTTGCGGTTATCAAATTGTCTTTTCCCCTTTAATAATGTATTCTACTCGTTTGGAAGACTGCAAATTCATCCTGGTTCGGCAAACATTTGTTCCGATAAAATATTGAAAAAGGAAAGGGATCATGTTATGAAAAAACAAGAACAGGGAAATTCGACAATATCACTTCACGGTGGACACCAGCCGGATCCGGTGACAGGCTCGAGGGCTGTGCCGATCTACCAGACTACGAGCTATGTTTTCAAGTCTCCGGAGCATGCGGCCAATCTTTTCGCACTGAAAGAGTTCGGAAACATATATACGAGACTTATGAATCCCACGACGGATGTGCTCGAAAAACGGATTGCGCTTCTTGACGGCGGAACCGGGGGGCTTGGCACATCGAGCGGGATGGCGGCAATTTTTCTTGCAGTGACAAACATTACTCAGGCAGGGGATCACATCATAAGTTCCGCATCCCTCTACGGTGGGACCGAAACACTGTTCAGATACACGTTGCCACGTTTCGGAATCGAAGTGACCTTCATAGAGGACTTTGAACCAAAAAAAATAGAAAAGGCAATAAAGCCGAACACCAGGCTCATCTTTGCCGAGACTATCGGAAACCCCAAGGGAGATGTCCCGGACATAAAACCCATAGCGGATCTTGCGCACAAGAACGGCCTTCCGCTCTTCTTGGACAACACATTCGCACCAGTGCTGTGCAAACCGATCGAACACGGGACGGACATCGTCATCTATTCCTCGACAAAATGGATCGGCGGACACGGCACCTCGATCGGTGGATTAATCGTTGACAGTGGAAAATTCGACTGGTCGTCTGGGCGATTCCCTGAATTCACGATGCCGGATCCGAGCTACCACGGGCTCGTCTATCACGATGCGCTTGGCAATGTCCCCGGCATGGGCAACATCGCCTTCATCATCAAGGCGAGAGTCCAGGGACTGAGAAATATTGGGATGTGCGCAAGCCCCTTCAACTCGTTTCTCGCGATACAAGGGATTGAGACGCTTCCCCTCCGGATGAAGGCGCACTGCGAAAATGCACTGAAACTGGCGGAACACCTTAAAAATCATAAACTTGTGAGTTGGGTGAACTATCTGGGGCTTCCAGAGCATCCCTGGCACAAGACCGGAAAAAAATATCTCGTCGGCGGATTCGGCTCCGTCTTCGGATTCGGGATAAAAGGCGGAAGCGCCTCGGCCGTAAAATTCATAAAAGCAGTAAAGCTCGCGAGCCATCTTGCAAATGTAGGCGATGCCAAGACGCTTGTGATACACCCGGATTCCACAACGCACCAGCAGATGAGCGAGGAGGCGAAGAAGGCCTCCGGAATCAATCCTGAATTCATAAGAACCTCTGTGGGAATCGAGAATATAGAAGACATCATAGCCGACTTCGACCAGGCGCTCGAGGCTTCGCAGAAAAACTGACATGAATATTCGATATTGTTCGTGGTTTTTGTGTATTTTTGTGGCTATAGTAAACATGCGATAAAAGTAATGCATCAGTCTTTTTTGTTACATTAGTTGTGCTCACGGATATCTGTCCTACGGAGCCTTGGCATAGTAGGATGTAGGCCGTGTTCGCCACCAACATCCGCCTGCGTTCCTACGGCGGGACAGGGAGGACGGGGTTTTCTGAGTTTCAATAAATGACTTGGAGGCGATATGTCAAGGTACGGCAGACTTTCGGTTTTCCTCATGGGATTATTCCTTTTCTCTTCATTGCCCTCCATTGCGGCGGGAGATGAAAATGCTCCGAAGGCCGATGACCTGCCCAACATCAGAAAGAACGGAGAACTCAAAATCCTTATGACAGCCTCGGAAGAGCTTGACGCCTTGCCGAGAAGGGTTTCTCCCCGCGACTACGACAGAGGTCTTCTGATGTGCGTCGCGGAACGTCTTGCACTACGGCTGAAGTTTGTTTTCAAGGAAAGATTCGAAGACCTGATTCCCGCGCTTCTTGCCGGAGAAGGAGATGTCATTGCCGACAATCTCGCAATATACGAGGACAGGGCGAAAATCATATCCTACACCATGCCCATATGCAAGATACACGATCAGATAATCACTTCCTCCAGGAACAAAAAAGTCAACAGGGACTCCGATCTGTCGGGCAGGACTCTCCATTATGAAAAAGGAACCGGATATATCAAAAGTCTGGAAAAACTCAAGAAGGAGATTCCGTCCATAAAAATAGAGGAAGCACCGGAAGGGATTGACACGGAAACACTTATGCATATGGTGGCAATGGGGAAATACGAACTGGCAATAAGCGACACCAATTATACGGAGTCATTTCAAACATACAGGGATGACATAAAGACCATCTATACTTTTCCTGAAATGCAGTACACGGCCTGGGGAATGCGCCACGAAAGCAATGCGCTGAGAATGATTGCCGACAATGTGATAAAGGAGAATTTAGACGATTACGGAAAGCCGATAATGAAGGGAGACCTGGATGCCATCATGAAGAGGAAAGTTCTGCGGATACTTACAAGGAACAATCCCATCTGCTATTTCATCCACAAGGGGAAAATCATGGGGTTCGAGTACGAACTTGCCGCGGAATTCGCAAAAAGACTCGGACTGTATCCTGTGATCATCGTACCTCCGAACTGGTCGAATCTGATTCCCTGGCTTGCCGACGGCAAAGGAGACATCGTCGCCGCAGCTGTAACAAAAACTGAGAAGCGGCTCAAAAATCCTGACATATCCTTCTGCGAGCCTTACTGCGTCAACATTAACAAGATCGTAGGGAGGGTGTCGGAAAAACCTTTTTCGTCAGTGGATGATCTGAAAGGCAGAAAGGTGGCGCTCAGGAAAAACAGCGCCTACTGGGAAACAATGCAGAAACTGAAGAAGGAAGGACTCGACGTCGAACTTGTCCCGGTTTCCGAGGGGCTTGAGACTTTCGAGATAATAGACAAGGTCGCGAAGGGCGAATACGATCTCACTGTGGCGGACCAGTACATCCTCAAGCTTGAAATGATGAGAAGGAATGACATCGCAGAACTGTTCTCCATTGGACCGGAGGAACGGTATTGCTGGGTTGTCAGACGGGAATCTCCTAAACTTAAAAAAGCTGTCGATGACTTTTTCAAGAAGGAATACAAGGGAGTTTTTTACAACACGGTCTTCAACAGATATTTCAAGAACCCCAAAATAATGCTTGAACAAAATCTGGTGTCCTCTGATAAAGTCCGTATTTCCGACTACGATCCGTACATAAAGAAATATTCCGCCAGATACGATGTCCACTGGCTGCTGATAGCGTCACAAATATTCCAGGAAAGCCGTTTCAACCCGAGAGTGGTGTCGTCCGCCGGCGCCATCGGGCTCATGCAGGTCGAGCCCGCTACAGGGCTTGAGATGGGGTTCGGAGATGTTAAAAAGGACGAGGACAACATACACGCCGGGATCAAATATCTTTACCGTCAGAAAAATAAGATCCGGGAGAAGATACATGAAAAGGACAAACTGTGTTTTGCGCTCGCAAGCTACAATGCGGGCTACGGACACGTTTTAGATGCCAGGCGCCTCGCTGAAAAGCTTGAACTCGATCCATGCAGATGGTTCGACAATGTGGAGAAATGCATGCTTCTCCTCGAAAAACCTGAATATGCCAAGTCCGCCAAATACGGATATTGCCGGGGATCGGAGCCTGTTAAATATGTCCGCGAAATCCTCCTGAGATACAAACTTTATCTCGAGGCCGAAGAGGATTTAAAGCAGAAACCCGCACATGACGCGAATCTCCCCTGAGCAACCCGGGAGATCATCCCGGGAAATTGTTGCGAATTCTATTTTATCTTTCTTGAGAGGTTATCTTGATTTTCCTTGGAGCACAGACTAATTTCATAATGTCTGAAAATCAAATATCATGCTTGAACCAATTTGTACGAGTAGCAGTATCTCTGTCTTTGTTCTGGTGGCCGTTCTGAACGGGCTGATGACATATTATACGTACTTCAAGGATTGTGTGGGTGACAAAGCCGCAGGCAAAAAGACCTTCGTGGTGAAGTCCGGTCTGGGCCAGGTATGCGAGAATTGCGGGCGCGCTACTCCCCACATTTCTCTTTTTCACATTTGTATATTTATAGTTTTTCATTTAAATAAATTCGCAATGTGAATTTATTTAAATGAAAAACTATATCAAAAAAAGGGACATTATAATGAGCGGATTTGAAAACGGAACGTTGAAACCTGTCAGGCACTTTGAGGATTTTGTTCCCCGCGATGGGGCCAAGGACATCTTCGAGAAAGTCGCCGAGCTTGATTCATATCTTCGAGATTCTCCGGAATGTTATCTCGACGGGCTTGGACTGCAAATTCTTGGACCTGCGGACCACGAGATAGAAATACTCGAAAAAAACAATTACAGGCATAAAGTCATAATGCTGGGGTCGAATTCATATTTGTCCCTTACAACTCATCCGCAGGTTGTGAAGGCAAGCATAGAAGCCTGCAAAAAATATGGCTATGGCATGGGATCCGTGTCTCTTTGTGCAGGAACAAGCGACCTGCACAGGGAACTTGAAACTCGCATCGCCAATTTTTATGGAACCGATGACGCCATCATATTTCCATGCGGCTATTCTGGAAATGTGGGAGTGATCTCAGCGTTGTGCGGCACAGGCGATGTTACGATAAATGATTCCGCAAACCACGCTTCCCTGTTTGACGGATGCAGACTATCAGGAGCGGACATCAAGGTTTATCTTCACGGAAATATGCATCATCTCCATAGGATCCTGAAAAATATCGGGAAATCCCAAAGAGGAAGACTGATTGTCACGGATGGCGTATTTTCAATGGACGGAGATATCGCGCCACTCGGTGATATTGTGGAACTCGCAGAAAAATATGGCGCGAGAATTATGATAGACGATGCCCACGGCCTTGGCATTGTAGGAGAAACAGGACGCGGATCCGCAGAAAAATGCGGATGTTCCGGAAAAATTGACATCATGTGCGGAACCCTGAGCAAAGCACCAGCCGCCATAGGAGGCTATTGCGCCGGAAGCAAGGCGCTTATTCGGTATTTGCGATATTATGCAAGGACTTATTTCTTTTCCACAAGTATTCCAGCACCGGCAATCGCCGGTCTGATTGAAGTGTTTAAACTGCTAAAGGAAGACAGGGCGGGGCGTGATAAACTGTGGAGAAACATCAATTATATGCTGGCGGGATTAAGAAATCTCGGATTTAATACGGGCAGCACAGAGTCCGCGATAATCCCGATAATAGTCGGCG
>CAIQLG010000450.1 GCA_903872565.1 uncultured Lentisphaerota bacterium
CCCCCGAACTCGACACCCCGATAACCACTTATCCTGCCTCCGGAAGCAATGTTGTTGAAAAAATAGCCTGGAGCGTGGGCGTCCCGCCCGGCGATGCAGTAGCGCAGGCGTCCCGCCTGTGTTCCTCTGATATCTCGCCCATCCCCGCAGTAGCGCAGGCGTCCCGCCTGTGTTCCTCTTCCGGAAGAGTCTTCATCAATCCGACTCAATATTTCGACAATGTCCCGGAAGTGTCCTGGAACTTTTACATTGGCGGCTACCAACCCGCGCAGAAATGGCTGAAAGACCGCAAAGGCCGCACCCTATCCTACAACGACATCATCCACTACCAGAAAGTCATTGTCGCCCTTAAACGCACCGCAGAAATAATGGAAGGAATTAACGATGTAAGGAAGTTTTGAAACCCGTTGGACACTCTGACACATTACAAATAAATAGCAGATAATCTGCATTTAACATATTGAAAATGATACTATTTAGTGATACTATGAACCAGAGACACAAGAAGACGCTTGAGACGATTTTCCGGAAGCCGGAACCCGCAAGCCTCAACTGGAACGACATTGAGAAATTGTTCCGGGTGCTTGGTGGAGTGGTCAGCGAGCGGGAAGGGTCAAGAGTCGCGGTGCTTCTAAATGGAAGAGTCGCCGTATTCCATCGCCCGCATCCACGAAAGGAAACGGACAAGGGTGCGGTAAAATCGGTCAGGAAATTTCTCGAAAACGCTGGGGTGAAGCCATGATGAAATACAAGGGATATACGGCCGTCGTGGAATTCGACGAGGAGGTGAAGATCTTCAGGGGCGAAGTCGCTGACACCAAGGATGTGATAACATTCGAGAGTTCCGACGCAAACAAGCTCGAAAAGGAATTTCACAAGTCCCTTGATGAATATCTGAAGTTCTGCACTGAAATGAAAAGAGAGGCCGAAAAACCTTTCTCAGGAAAACTTCTGCTCAGGCTTGATGCGGAACTGCACAGGAAACTCTATATTAAATCACTCCAGGACTCCGCAAGCATAAACCAGCTGATAGTAAATGCCGTAAGGGAAAAGATTGAAAACTATGAATGACTCCGACGCAAAAGAAAAACGATATTCCATATTTTTTTAATTAAGGAAAGGAAAAGCAACATGAGCAAGTACATCGCCGTACTGGATATTGGAAAGACAAACAAGAAGACAGTCATTTTCGACGAAAATCTCAAACAGGTTCATTCCGAATACAAGAATTTTCCCGGTCGCGAAATTGACGGGCTTCAGACGGAAGATGCTGAAGAGGCATTCAACTGGTTTGTGGGAGAGCTTGCGAAACTTTCGAAAAAATACGACATCGGAGCAATTTCGGTGACGACCCACGGAGCGACGTTCGCATGCACCGACAAGGATTTCAACCTCACCATTCCAGTAATATCATACACCAACGATCCCGGCGAAGGATTCCACAAGAACTTTTTTGCCAAATATGGAGATGCCGACAAACTTCACAGGGAGGTCGGAACGGCAAACATGGGAGGGCTTGCAAATTTCGGAAAGGGTGTTGAATTCGTGAAAACCAGATTCCCCGACAAATTCTCGAAGACTGTCCATATCGTGAACTATCCGCAATATTTCGGATATATGCTAACCGGCAAGGCCGCCGCAGAATACACATATGCTGGCAATCACAGCTATCTTTTCAACTTCAAAAAAAAGGGATGGTCCAGGATCGCAGATGAAATGGAGATAAAAGACAAGCTCCCAAAATCAATTGGCAAGCCCCATGCCGTCCTAGGAACCATCACTGATGAAATCGCCAAGAAGACCGGCCTGTCGAGAGATACCATCGTCACGCACGGGATTCACGACTCGAACGCGTCATATCTTCCATATCTCATCAAGGAAAAGGGGAAATTCATTCTCAATTCCACAGGCACCTGGTTTGTGATCATGGCAGGAGCCAAGGAGGCATCCTTCAGCGATCAGGAAATCAAGGCTGCCGTATTCTGCAATGCCAATGTGTATGGGGATCCTGTCAAAACTGCCGTTTTCATGGCCGGAGGCGAACTCGACCTATATCGTGGCCTTCTCAAAAAATATTTCAACTGCGACAAGCATTTCGATCTCAATGAAAAAGTCTATGCTAAAATACTGTCCGAAAATTCTGCATTCATACTACCGGGGTTTCTGCCGGGCACGGGTCCGTTTCCGGACTCGACTTCCCGCATCATTTATGAAGGAAAAACATATCATGTGGCGGAACTTGACTCGAAGGAAAAATTCCCCGCATTCTTCAACGACCCGGAATATGCATACGCCGCAATAACGCTTTCGCTTGCAATACAGACGACTTCAATGCTTCAGAATGTGGAACTATCCAAGGGGACAAGAGTCTTTGTCGAGGGCGGATTCAGAAACAACCACGCATATTGCGCTCTGCTCGCCGCGCTATCTCCAGATGCAGACGTAGTCCTTTCGGACATGAGCGAGGCCACATCCTTCGGTAGCGCGATCATAGCAAAATCTGCAATGAAGGGAATTCCGCTGGAGGAAATCGCCAATGACATAATTATCCGCACCGAACCGGTCAAAAAACACAATTTCAAAGGCCTTGAGGAATATCGCAGGAAATTTCTGGAGCTGTTAGATTATAACTAAATTTCTGATCGGCTTTTTTAAGCAAAGTGGACTATGTTTTTTATATGAATTTTAAATGTAATTGGAGAATTTGTAAAATGCATGAAAAATATTTCCGACTCGGCACTACAGCCTGTACGTGGATTCTGATTTTCCTTTCCCCATTATGTTCGACTGTCTCTGCCGATGGAGCGAAAGCCGGGCAGGTTTCGCTCGTCATAAATGACTCGGCCGGAGACTTCTCGCTTTCACACCGGAAGGAAAACATACCCACCTCGGCGAAGCGGATTGCCACCGATAAAAACGGAAAACTCCTGTTGTTTACCGTTGACGACATGTCTGGAAACAAATTATACCAGGGCCTTGCAGAGATGAAGAACCGTCTCTATTTTGACTACCAGAACAGCAACGGGGATTTGGCCGGAGGAGCTGTGGAGACGCCGGACAATTCTTTTGTCGTGAGATATCCGGAATTGCCGGGTGAATACTCCATATCATTCTACGGCATAACAAGTTCCGACGATATTGCGAAAGCCGGGAGCATTAATGTCGCCGACAGGACACTGGAAGGGAGACTTGCAACCCGTTTTTCTCCCCCGGATATAAAGCAGGGCACAAAATTTGAAACTAAAAAAATCGTGGACAACGGCGACGACGCGAAACATCTCGTATGGGTTTTCATGGGTGACGGCTACCGCGATGCCGAGCAGAATAAATTCCTGAAAGATGTTGACAGCGCATTGAAACAAATCCTCAATGTCGAACCCTGGTCCGCCTATGGAAACTATGTCAACGTCTATGCGATCGAAGTCATATCCAACCAGTCAGGCGCAGACAAGCCCGACGATAGAGTCAGCAAGGACACCTTTCTTGACGCCAGTTACGGCTTTGGCGCCATGCGCAGGCTGCTGGTCGTGAACAACAGCAAGGTGCTCGACACCGCCAACGAGAACACTCCATTCTTCGACTCCGTTTTCGTGATAGTAAACGATTCGGAATACGGAGGATCCGGCGGTTCAATCAGTGTTTTCAACTACACGTCACCAAACATCTCCATCCATGAATATGGGCACAGCTTCGGCGGGCTGGCCGACGAATATGAAACTCCTTATCCGGGATATCCGCCCGGAGATTCGGAACCGAATGTCACATACCAGACATTGCGGGAAAACATAAAATGGAACCGATGGATTCTCGACTCTACCCCGCTGCCTACGCCGCCCAGCCAGAGCGGAAAAGTAACAGGCCTCTTTGAAGGCGCACGCTATCTCAGCACCGGCATATATCGCCCAACATTCGACTACTGCCTCATGCGCTCAAACACACCAAAAAACTTCTGCGAGGTATGCAGGGAGGCGATCACAATTCATCTCTACAAGACTCTCGATGTGGCCAATGAAATCTCGCCGGACAATTCCGCTACTATCTCTTTCAATGTGGAAGATACCGCCGACTTCGCGCTCACCCTCAAACACCCGGAAGGACATGACTTGCTCGTCCAATGGCAGGCTGACGGCGTTGGCATTTCATGGGCGCAGGAAACGTCTCTCTCCTATCCGTGTTCGTTCCTATGGTCCGGCAGCCACACAATCAGCGCAACCATCACGGACAATTCGGATTTTGTCAGGAACGATCCCGATTCATATCTTTCTCAAACCATATCGTGGAATTTGGCTGTCGATCCCGGAACTGCAATCCCCAACACGCTTGCCGTAAACATTTCACAGGAAAATGCGGGAAGGACAATCCCCGACGGTGCGCACACAATAATTCACGGTTCTCCATTTGTTGTATCAGCCTATTCATACGAAGGTTACAACTTTATAAACTGGACATGCGTTTTGGGAGACGCAATTTTTGCAAATGCTAGTTCCTCTTCAACACAGGTCACAATCCACGAGGACTCTGCGATTACTGCGAATTTCGCAAATGACATATATCTTGCACCAGGTTCAGTGGCAAGCATCTGGCCGAAGGAGCTCAGCGAGACACTGACGCAGTTCACACAAAGACCAAAAATCACGCTTAAATATTCGGATCCGGTGAAGGATTCCCCCGGAAAAAAGGCATCCATGTCGCCCGTTGAAAAGATGTCTCCTTTGCTACCCGCACCAATCCTGCGCGCCGATTTCAACAAACGGATCTGTCTTTACGACAAAGCATTTTTTAAAAACAAACTTATTAGCACTGTCTTATCAGAAAACCCCATTGCAAACTACGAGCTTGAAGGCATTTATGTTGATTCGAAAGATGCCGGAGTCACGGACAAGAAATTGAACAGGAAGGTTTTTCTTGTAGCACCGGTAATTCAAAGCGTCTCGGGAGATTTTACGGGAAAAGGTGGTAAATTTTCATTAGCCGGCAAATATTTTGGCGCCACCGCTCCGAAGATTCTACTCGAATATACCAAGGATGGCAAACCGAAATACAAGACATGCAAGCTGGACAAAACTTCAACTTACCTCTACAAAAACTCAAAAGGTGTGGAAAAGAAAAGCTGTATGAAGGTTCTCTTCTCGGACACCACTGACAGCGAAGAAACCGGACACAGCCAGGTCAGCGCAATACATCCGGGCTTTCAAGCCGGAGAACTTGCCACAGGTTATGTCATAATCGACAATGGCTCCGGACTGGCCATGTTCAAATATTGGAGGTAATTGCAAAATTACCCCGAGCCGATTAAAAACTAACGGAGGGTGGACTTTCCAGTCCGCCATTTGGGTTCAATTTTTGCGGGTAGGAAAACCCGCGCTCCTTTAAAATTCGACTTTTGCAATCGGCTCATTGATTTTAGAAAACAGAAGTCCCCGCAGGGTGGCGGCACGTTGTTTTCTTTAGTTTGAGAAACGTGAGGAGGTGGACAGGGCATCCACCAAGATCAATTTTTCATTCACATAACTCTGTTTCTGAACTATTTTTCTCTTCCGGAAAAAACGTGTCAGATCAGCACTTATAGTCGCATCTGAGGCATCGGCCGGCTTCCCTGCAGGCCTCCTCCTTCGAGATAGTCTTCTCTACCTCGACACTGATAAAGCGTTCTTCCGGCTTAAGCAGCGGGAAATCAACGGGTGCCTGATCCTTGATCTCTTCTTTTTCGGGATCAAATTCCACCTTTGGAAGCTGGAATTCCTCCCAGAAGTATTTTCTCTTCTGCAACGGGAAAAGTTTCCTGTCTATGGATTTTGCGGCAAGTTGGCCGGCCGCGATGGCCTCTATGACTGTTGAGGGACCTGAAACAAAGTCGCCACCAGCAAAGATATCCTCGAGAGGAGTCGCCGGGTTCTTCACATCGGCGTTCACGTATCCGTCCTTTATGGCAGATGATTCCGCCCCCATGAAAATATTCGAGGGATCCGGGCTGTGCCCGACCGCCATGATGACTGTGTCAACTTCCCTGTCCTCGTCCGAAGATGGAATTTCGACCGGGCGTCTGCGTCCCGATTTGTCGAACTCGCCAAGGCGCATCTTGCGGATTGTCGCCAGAAGGCGACCATTAGGTGCCTTGCTGATTTTCACGATGTTGGCAAGAAACTCGACTTTTACACCTTCTACTTCGGCCTCACGTATTTCGATGGGATTCGTCGGCATTTCGCCCCTTGTGCGGCGATAGACGATTGTCACATTTTCCGTTCCGAATCTCTGCGAAACTCGCGAGCAGTCTATTGCGGCATCGCCACCACCAATTATTATGACATCTTTTCCCGGTTTCATATTTTCGCCTTTCGCGGCACGTTCGAGGAATGTTGTAGCAAACTCCACGCCAGGCAGATCAAGCCCTTCAATTTTAGGTTTAGTTTCTTTTTCAGCGCCAGTCGAAACGAAGAACGCTTTGAAACCTTCTTTTCTAAGGCTTTCAAATGTGACATCTTTTCCCAAGGCGATGTTTGTCCTTATCCTGACGCCGAGTTTCTCCATGTTCCTGACTTCCTTTGCAAGAATCTTGCGGGGAAGGCGATAGTCCGGGATGGCATATCTCATCAGGCCACCAGCCTCCGGCTGTTTCTCGAAGACGGTCACATCATATCCGAGGAGGACAAGATAATATGCACAACTGAGGCCGGCTGGGCCAGAGCCTACAACGGCCACCTTCGTGCCGTTCGACGTCGCTTTCTTCGGATACAACGCGGCATAGTCCTCCTTCATGTCACTCATGAAACGCTTCACGGCGCGGACTGCCACAGATCCCTCGATATCGTCTCTGCGGCATTTGTCAATGCACCACTGGGGGCAGACTCTTCCGCAGACGGACGGGAACGGATTGTTGACAAGATGGACTCTGAGCGCCTCATCGAATTTGCCTTCCTTCATGTATGCGAGATAGGAGGGGACGTTCACATGCGCGGGGCACGCATTCGTGCATGGAGCCCACATCATTGCGCCGCAAACCCCAGCACGGCAACGTTTCTCATTGATATGTTCGAGATATTCCTCTCTGAAATAGCGCAGGGTCGAAAGAACCGGATTGGGGGCGGTCTGCCCGAGCCCGCACAAAGAAGTCTTGCCAATGGAGTTGGCAAGCTCTTCGAGCCGGGAGAGATCCTCCATCGTGCCGCGGCCTTCGCAGATTCTCGTGACCAGGTTGAGCATTATTTTTGTTCCTACGCGGCAGGGGGTGCATTTCCCGCAGGACTCGTCAGAGATGAATTCAAGAAAGTAGCGGGCCAGGTCAACCATGCAGGTGTCCTCGTTCATCACGATCAGTCCGCCAGATCCCATGATTGCGCCGAGCGCAGGAAGTGACTCGTATGTAACTGGCGTGTCGAGGTGCTCCTTGGGAATGCATCCGCCGGAAGGACCGCCAATCTGAACAGCCTTGAATTTCTTTCCCCTCGGGATTCCACCGCCAAGGTCATATACGATGCTTCCAAGCGAGACTCCCATCGGAACTTCGACAAGCCCCGAGTTGCTCACTTCGCCGGCAAGCGCGAAGACCTTCGTGCCCTTGCTCTTTTCGGTTCCGAGTTTTGCGTATTCCGCAGCACCGCACATTATTATGTAGGGGATGTTTGCATATGTCTCGACGTTATTGAGAACCGTGGGTTTTCCGAAAAGGCCGCTCTGCACCGGGAATGGCGGCTTCGGGCGGGGTTCACCGCGTTTTCCCTCGATGGAATGCATGAGTGCTGTCTCTTCGCCGCACACGAATGCCCCAGCCCCCATCCTGATCTCGATGTCGAAACTGAACTTCGATTTGAAAATCTTCTTCCCGAGCAGTCCGTATTCCTTGGCCTCGTCAAGGGCTTTCTGGAGTCGTTTGATGGCGAGCGGATATTCCGCTCGAACATAGACATATCCCTGATCTGAGCCGATCGCATATCCGCAAATCGCCATAGCCTCTATCACGCTGTGCGGGTCTCCCTCGAGGATACTGCGGTCCATAAATGCGCCGGGATCTCCCTCGTCTGCGTTGCAGACCACATACTTCTTCTTATTTTTCTCCTTCGCTGCGGCCTCCCACTTGACTCCGGTGGGAAATCCTGCTCCGCCACGGCCTCTCAACCCTGAGTTCTTCACTTCGGCGACAACCTGTTCGGGCGTCATTTCCGTGAGCACCTTTCCGAGGGCCTCGTATCCGTCCGCAGCGATATACTCGCGGACGTTTTCTGGATCTATCGTGCCGCAATTGCGGAGAGCTATTTTTTTCTGCAGCTTGAAGAAGTCAATGTCGCTGATCGTCTGAATAAGTTCCTGTGTGGAAGGTTTCTTGTAGAAAAGTCTCTGGACGACGCGTCCCTTGAGAAGGTGTTCTCCGACAATTTCAGCGACATCTTCAGGCTTGACTCTCTGGTAGAAGACACCTTCCGGGTATATTATGACTATCGGGCCGACTTCGCACATCCCGACACAGCCGGTCACAACTATTTCTATTTCCTCTGCAAGTCCTTTGGCTTCAAGCTCTTTCCTGAACGAGCTCTGGACGCTCTCGCATCCCGACGAAATACAGGCGCCTCCTGCGCAGACAAGTACCTGTGATCTTGTATTTTTCATTATGAAATCTCCTATTTATACTGGGCAAGAATTCCCTGGATTTTCTTGGGGGTCACCCTGCCGTGGACATCCTCGTTGATCATTATTACCGGTGCTAGACCGCAGGCCCCGAAACAACGCTGGGTGGTCAGAGAAAATCTCTTGTCCCCTGTGGTTTCGCCAATTTTTATCCCAAGCTCCTTCGTTAGCGCCTCCATCACCTTTTTCGCGCCGCGGACATAGCAGGCGGTACCGAGACACACATTTATGGTGTGCCTTCCGCGTGGCTGCATCGTGAAATAGTGGTAGAAAGTCACAACACCCATAACTTCGCTCGATGGAATGTCTAGCGCCTTCGCCACGAACTCCTGCACCTCGACTGGCAGGAATCCGAAAAACTCCTGCGCCTTGTGGAGTACCGGGATCAGAGAATCGCGGCCCTTCTTCTGTTTTGCGATGAACTCGCCAAGTTCCTTGTAGAGCGGATTTTCGCATCCGCAACAGCATTTTTCATTGTCTCCGCACATTATTGTAGCTCCGGGGGGTTAGTGGGGTTCAGGAAAAAACAAGATCTGAAACAACTCTTCCGCCCACAAGATGTTCTTTTACGATTCTCTCGGCGGCGGCGCGGTCAACCTTGCCATATCTGACTGACTTCTGATCCAATATTTCAATATCCACGAGAGGTTCCTGCTCGCAATATCCGGCACATCCTGTCGCGGTGACTGCGGCATCCGTGACGCCCGCTTTCTCAAGAGCTTCCATGAAGGCCTTCATCGTCTCCCTGGCGCCGGCGGCGATTCCGCAGGTTCCCATTCCAACGACTATCTTTATCTTCTGGCCACCCTCGCGCATCTGCATGCCCTTTTTGACCTGTTCCTTGATCTTTCGAAGCTCTTCGAGACTTTTCATTTCTGGACTCCTGTATGTTAAATTTTCATGTGTCTTTCCGAGTCTTTTTCCGGTCTGCAGTGAAAGTGGAGATTCGGGATCACAGACAGAAAACCATACACTATCTCTTGGACATCGAATTTTAAAATGAAATTCTCATTTTTTCATGAAAATTGACGGACACTGGGAAAAGCATATTTTTTTAATTTGAAAATCTCCCCAACATTGCTATCGTATTCAGCTTTTCAACAATCTCAATACAAACAACGCAAGGTGAAAAATGGCAGGGATATTCAAGGCTTACGATATCAGGGGCATCCTCCCGGAACAGATCAACGAGAAAATCGCCGAGGATATCGGCAGGGCATATATCGAGTTCCTCGGTGCAAAGAAGGTCGTAATCGGCAGAGACATGAGGCCGCATTCGATAAATCTCTTCAAGGCGTTATCCAAGGGGATCACCGAACAGGGAGCCGACATCATTGACATCGGTATGTGCTCCACGCCCATGTCATATTACGCCAACGGAAAACTCGGTGCCGACGGCAGTTTGATGATAACCGCATCGCACAATCCCGCGGAATGGAACGGCTTCAAGCTTTGCCGCGAATCCGCGATTCCAATAAGCGGGGCTACAGGCATCGCCGACATCGAAAGGATTTTCCTGAACAAATCCTGGAAGAAATACAGCGGAGCAAAAGGGAAAACAACCTGCTACGATATCGCGCCGGAATATGGAGCACATATCAGGAAATTTGCAAAACTAGACAGAAAGCTCAAGGTCGTTGCGGATTTCGCAAATGCCATGGGCTCGTATGAGATAGCCGGCATAAGAGACCTGTTCGAAATCATTCCACTATATGAGAAACTCGACGGCTCATTCCCAAACCATCCAGCAAATCCGCTCGAGACAGAGACTCTTGATGCGCTCCGCGAAAAAGTCAGGGAGACAGGCGCGGATTTCGGCGCAGGCTTCGATGGCGATGCAGACAGGTGCGGCTTCATTGACAACAAGGGCGATATCATTCCCATGGATCTCTTTACCGCGCTGATCGCCCAGGACATCCTTTCACGGGGGCCGGCCACCATCCTCTATGATTTGAGGAGCAGCCGGGCTGTAAAGGAGTGCATAGAGGCGAACGGAGGCAAAGCCATCATGAGCCGGGTCGGACACGCATTCATCAAGGCTCAGATGCGCGAATACGGCGCGGTCTTTGCCGGAGAGCTTTCCGGCCACTACTACTTCAAGGAGAATTATACGACCGAATCCCAGGGGCTCGCATTCCTGATGCTTGCGAACCTGATATGCAAAACAGGAAAAAAGGTTGACGAGCTTGTCGCTCCACTGAAGAAATATTCATCCAGCGGCGAGATAAACTCGAAAGTTGCGGATGTGAAAAAGGTGCTTGATGCCATCAAGAAAAAATATACGGATGGAAAAATGTTCGAGCTCGACGGAATCTCGGTCGAATACAAGAACTGGTGGTTCAATGTCCGCGCCTCCAACACCGAACCACTTCTCAGGCTCATCATAGAGGCCGACGACAAGAAGACGATGCAATCCAAGCTGGACGAACTGCTGAAGATCATAAGAGGCTGAAAGAATCTTTTAACCACAGAGTCACAGAGACACAAAGGTGTTTTAATATTGGAATCCATAAAAAAACAAAATAAAGCGAATCACTCGTTAGCAAAATGAGAACGAACACAAAAACTGGCGGCTGGTTTCTCGCCGACATCGTTGAGCGCTCCGAGGCTGTTGGTGTTGACAAATCCAATCCTAATCGTCGTTGCTTGACCTGGGTCAATATGTTGCTTATTCGTGCTATATCGCTGAAAAGGCACTGGCGGTTGCCAAGAAAAACTACACGTTGCGTTATAAAGCTGTATCTGGTCGCACCATTCAGTGGACGGTTGTCGGCATCTCATCGATTGTTCCTGTGTATGAGGAACTAAAGCATGGAGCTGAAATATCTTGGACGGACAAGGGCTATTTGTCTGCAAAGCGTTCATCTGCAATGGTTATCAGCAAAAGAATGCTACTTAAGGCTGCGAACGAAGGGGGATTATAAATAATTAGTAAATGAATCTCTGTGCCTTTGTTGTAAAATTAAATCATATAGGAAATTGTATTTTGGGCATGAACATTGAATATTGAGCGTTGAGCATTGAAGATTATTTTTGAATTCTGACAATAAAAGACAATGTTCAATAATCAATGGCCAATTTTCAATGTTCAAATTTATTTTTTTTCGAGGCCTGAAAGGTCGGGATTCCTAAGCCCAGCCCATCGGGCTGGGGTAAGGAACAAAACAAGTTAGAGCCCTGAATGGGCGTAATAGGGACATATATTGCGTCCCTTCAGGGCTTGAGGGATAATATACCATTTGTCCCAGGGCGATGCCCTGGGCTTAGGGATTTCGCCCTTGCAGGGCTGCAAAGGAAAAAGTTTCCGCCATGGTGGATTAATTTAAAATATTTAAATATGTAAATTGGAGAATGAAATGCCGAAACTGATGCTGGGAATACCAAAAGGAAGCCTGGAACAGGCGACCGTGGAAATGTTTGCGAAAGCAGGATATAAAATCAGGGTTGATTCGAGATCGTACTTCCCCGCCATTGACGATCCCGAGATTGAATGCATGCTGATCAGGGCGCAGGAGATGTCACGATATGTCGAGGAAGGAATTCTCGACTGCGGCCTTACCGGATGGGACTGGGTCGTCGAAAATGGATCTGATGTCGCGGAAATCGCAGAACTTGTATATGGAAAAGTTGGCAGAAAACCTATAAGATGGGTTCTCGCCGTGCCGGAAGACTCGAAATTCAAGTGCGCCAAAGACCTTGAAGGAAAAAGAATTGCGACAGAAGCTGTAGGGCTCACGAAAAAATATTTCAAGAAGCACGGGGTCAAGGTCAGCGTCGAGTTCAGCTGGGGCGCCACCGAAGTCAAACCCCCGAAACTGGCCGATGCAATAGTCGAGATCACCGAGACCGGTTCCTCGCTCAGGGCGAACAAGCTCAAGATAATTGACACTCTCTGCGAGAGCACCACCCGCCTGATAGCGAACAAGGATTCCCTGAAAAACTCATGGAAAAAGGCGAAAATAAGCAAAATCGCCCTTCTCCTCAAGGCCGCCCTTCTCGCGGAAGGAAAAGTCGGCATAATGCTGAATGTCAAAAAGAAGGATCTCGACAAGGTACTTAAGAAAATGCCGGCACTTGAGAGGCCGACGATTTCTCCTCTTGCCGAGGACGGATGGTGCGCGCTGAACACAATCGTGGACGAATTCATCGTCAGGGATCTGATTCCAGAGCTTCTCGATGCGGGCGCGACCGGCATAGTCGAATATCCGCTTAACAAGATTGTCCAATAAATATTGACTGGGCAGAGCCTCCGTCAATATTTATTTCGAGACAAAATGTGGAGGTTTTTGTTTCATGATAATTCTTGACAGGGAAACAGAATTCAGAAAGAACGTCTCACGGCTTTTTGGAGACTACAGGTTTTATTTTTATGCTCTGCTAGTAACAGCGTTTGCAGATCTTTTCTCCACCATTGGATTCATGCTCCTCACTGGTCCGGAGAAGGAGTTAAATCTCCTTGTCAGGCATCTGTCAATCCACCTTGGCATATTTCTGGGACCGGTCATAGGCAAAACCTGCCAGATACTGGCGGTCTGCTTCTTTTCCGGGATTGTCCCCAGGCTTTCCAAGGCCATATGCATCCTGGTGATTGCACTGAACATCATCGCCATCTTCATGAATCTCTCCCTGATTTACAAGGAACAACTAATGCTTTAAGGAGCGGCAATATGAAAACATTCATTCTGGCACTTGATCAGGGAACGACAAGTTCAAGGGCGATCATATTCGACCGGCACGGTAAGGCCATCTCTTCCGCACACAAGGAATTCAGACAGATCTTTCCCAGGCCCGGCTGGGTCGAGCATGATCCCGTAGAAATATGGGAATCCCAAAAAGAGGTCGCACTCAGGGCTGTCCGGAAAGCAGGACTTAAAAGCGGGCAGATTGAATCCATCGGGATAACAAACCAGAGGGAAACAACAATCCTGTGGGACAGAAAAACTGGAAACCCCGTCCACAACGCGATAGTTTGGCAATGCAGACGGACAGCCGACATCTGCAAGGCGCTATATGCCGATGGCAAAGGTGAGGTAATCCGCGACAAGACCGGGTTAATTCTAGACGCATATTTTTCCGCGACGAAAATAAAATGGATACTGGACAGGATGCCGGGACTGCGCGCCAGAGCTGAAAGAGGAGAGATTTGTTTCGGAACCGTTGACTCATGGCTTCTCTTCAATCTTACGGGAAAACATTTTACTGACGTCACAAATGCTTCGAGGACAATGCTTTTCAATATTCTGACTGGGAAGTGGGACAATGAGCTTCTCAATATCTTCGGAGTGCCGGAAAAAATTCTTCCAGAAGTGAAGCCGTCCTCCGGATTTTTCGCAAACACCAGAAAAGAGATCTTCGGATTTGAAATTCCGGTCGGGGGAGTTGCCGGAGATCAGCAGGCATCTCTTTTCGGACAGGCCTGTTTCAGCAGTTTTTCCGCGAAAAACACATATGGCACAGGTTGTTTCATGCTTGTAAATACTGGCAGAAAACCGGTGTTCTCCGAAAATCGCGTCCTCACGACTATCGCATGGGATATCGGAGATGGAATGGAATATGCGCTGGAGGGATCTGTGTTCACCGGTGGTGCCGTTATAAAATGGCTGAGGGATTCGTTGAAGATACTCAAGGTGGCCGCGGATTCCGAAAAAATGGCGAAGCAAGTTTCCGATACGGGCGGTGTATATTTTGTTCCTGCATTTTCCGGACTTGGCGCTCCATACTGGGCGCCCGAAGTCAGAGGAAGCATCTTCGGGATAACCGGCGGAACTACTCCGGAACACATCGCCAGGGCTGCACTGGAGAGCATCGCGTTCCAGTCCCGCGACCTGATAGGATGCATCCAGGGCGACATCGGGCGAAAAATCAAGTCACTGAAAGTTGACGGTGGCGCATCGGTGAACAATTTTCTGATGCAGTACCAGGCCGACATTCTTGGAATTCCAGTGGTGCGGTCGGCCGTCCCGGAGACTACAGCGCTTGGCGCCGCATATTTCGCAGGATTGAGCTGTGGCTACTGGGAAAGCAAGAAGGATATCGAGAAGAATTGGAGGTCGGACAGTATATTCAAACCTTCGATCAGCTCCTACGAACGAGAGAGCAGAATGACAATGTGGAAAAAGGCCGTCAAGACTGCAAGTGAATTTGTGTAGGAAAGTGACAAGAAGGACTTAAGGAGTTGTGAACTTATCCGGCTACGCCGGAACTTCCAACATCCAACGCTCAACGTCCAACATCGAACGCAATCCGCCGAATTTGGATCGAACTTCGAAGTTGAAAGTTGGAAGTTCAATGTTCGATGTTCCTATACGATGAACTTAATCCGGCTAGGCCGGGACTAATGTAGCCGCCTCCATGTTGGAGGCGACTTCACGGCCAAC